>LBCX01000486.1 GCA_001657575.1 Bacteroidales bacterium Barb4 | reverse complement strand
CTTCGCCTCTTCTCCTGACGGCTTCGCCTCTTCTCCTGACGGCAGGATAAAAAAAGCACATCATGCAGGCAGGGAAAACACGGCATATATGGAGAAAGTCATATATTTGACGGCTTTTGTGCGTAGCCGTCCTGAATAGTTACGACTGTCTCTTAGGTTGCGTTAACGCAAGTGTCTTGAAAATGGAAGATGTTATTACTACTATGAAGCAAAGGTTTCGCGCAGGCGATATTGTGGCGAAACTTGTCTATATCAATGTCGGGGTGTTCGTCCTGATACGGTTTGTCTCCGTGTTGCTGACGCTGTTCAATGCGGACGGCGGGCAGTTGCTGGAGCTGTTGCAGATGCCCTCGTTGCCGGAGGGGTTGCTGTATCGCCCTTGGACGGTGTTCACCTATATGTTTGCCCATTATGATTTCCTGCATATACTCTTCAATATGCTGTGGCTCTATTGGTTCGGAAGGCTGTTTCTTCTGTTCTTCAACGAGCGGCAGCTGGGGGGATTGTATGTGCTGGGCGGCATGGCGGGAGCTTTCCTGTTTATGGCGGCTTACAATGTGTTTCCTTATTTTCGGACAATGGCGGGGAACAGTTTCCTGATGGGAGCTTCCGCTTCGGTGACGGCTATCGTGTTTGCCGTGTCTTTCTACCGGAAAGATTATGAAATCAATCTCCTGCTGATAGGGCGGGTGAAATTGATTTATCTGGCGTTGTTTACCTTCGTCCTCGACTTTCTTGCCATCACTTCCGACAATGCCGGCGGGCATATCGCCCATATCGGCGGGGCACTGCTGGGCATCTGGTTTGCCTCTCGCTTTGATCAGGGCAAGGACATAACCTCTCCCGTCAACCGCCTGATTGATTGCCTTGTCAATCTCGGCAAGCGCAAGCCCAAGATGTACGTTTCCCACAAGCGGGCGGAAGATTACGAGTACAACGCCCGAAAACATACCGAAGAGCAGGACTTGAACGCCATTCTCGACAAGCTCAAACGCTCCGGCTACGAAAGCCTCTCATCGGACGAGAAGAAGAAACTGTTTGATGCCGGTAAAAAATAGGGAGCTGATGTTACAGATGCCCTGAAAGGGCTAAAGATTTCAGCCCCACATGCAGCGCAGCGGAATGTGGGGTTAAGGCAAGTTTACCCCTATTCTTATGATTCACGCAAGTGCATTAACATAATCTTTTTGATAATCCTGATTATTTCTGATTACGGCAAACATGCGGTGTACGAGCTTCGCCCTGACAGCGTTCAGGACAGACATTTTGTTTTTTCCTTCAGCGACTTTCCTTTCATAATA
>LBCX01000161.1 GCA_001657575.1 Bacteroidales bacterium Barb4 | reverse complement strand
ATTCGGAATTTCTGCACCCATCCAATAAACTATTGGGATTTCTGCCAGATTATTGGGATTTCTATCAAATTATTGGGATTTCTACCAAATTATTGGGATTTCCGCCAGATTATTGGGATTTCTGCCAGACTATTGGGATTTCTGCCAGACTATTGGGATTTTTGCCAGACTATTGGGATTTCCGCCAGATTATTGGGATTTCCGCCAGACTATTGGGATTTCCGCCAGACTATTGGGATTTCTGCCAGACTATTTGAATAGCGGCTAAACTATTTGAATAGCGTCTAAACCTTTTGAATCGTCACGAAACTTGCGGTTTGCCACACCGCCTTTTCTTTTTAATCCCAACATGTTCTGAAAGTGCTTTCCAAAGCGTATCATCAGGAACAGTTGCCGTATTTGTTTTCCCTTGCTAAATTGCATAATTGATTTTGTTTACATTTGCCCCCGCAAAATAAAAAACGGGATAATGCACGGGATTTCCCGTATGAATGATTTAATTAACTCTATGCGGCAATGAAAAAAGTAATCTTCTTATTCACGCTGATGCTGATAGCGGGCAGTGCGGTTGTGCGGGCTGCCAATGTGGTGTTTAAGGCGGCGGCTCCGGAAGCAGTTATCATGGGGGAGCAGTTCCGCCTGTCGTACACCGTCAATGCGGAGGCGAAGGATTTGCGGTTGCAAGGGGAGATGTCTGATTTTGAGGTGCTGATGGGACCCTCCCAATCAATCTCGCAGAGCATGCAATACATAAACGGGCAGAGTTCCAGCGAAACAGCCTGCACTTTCACCTACGTTCTGGTGGCAAAAAAGGAAGGCACGTTCCCCATTCCCGCAGCTACGGTGAAAGCGGGTAATGCCACTTACACATCCAACAGCCTGTCCGTCAAGGTACTCCCCCAAGACAAAGCCGGCGAGGCAGCGGCGGAAAGCGGTAAAAGCAGCTCCGGTCTTTCCAAAGACGACGTCTTCATCCGGTTGATTATATCCAAGCAGGAAGCCTACGAACAGGAGGGCATTCTGGCAACCCTTAAACTGTATCGGCGGGACTACGGCATCAGCGGTCTGCCGGTAGCCGATTTCCCCAACTTCGAGGGCTTTTTGGCGCAGGAGATAGAACTGCCGCAGGAAAAATCGTGGGTATTGGAAAACTACAACGGACGGAATTACCAGTCGGTCGTCCTCAAACAGTCCGTCCTCTTCCCCCAGCGTTCCGGCAAACTGACGATCAACGGCGGAAAGTACGAAGCCGTAGTGCGCATCCCGACCCAGCAGCGTGTACGCAGCATCTTTGAAGACTTCTTCAACACCGCCCGCGATGTGAACATATCCCTTGTGCCTCCCCCCGTCACGGTAAACGTCAAGCCCCTCCCTTCCGGCAAACCTGCTTCCTTCTCCGGCGGTGTAGGCAGTTTCACGATGACCTCCGCCATAAACTCTACCAACATAAAAGCCAACGAAGCCGTCACCGTCACCCTCAAAATCAGCGGCAGCGGCAACGTCCGTCTGGTCAAGACCCCCGAAGTAAAATACCCCAACGACTTTGACATATACGACCCCAAAATAACGCAGGACATAAAGACAACCCCTGCCGGAGCAAGCGGCTCGAAGACCATTGAGTATATGGCAATCCCCCGCTTCGGCGGCGACTTTGAAATCCCCCCCGTCTCTTTCTCCTATTTCGACCCGAAGACGGAAACCTACAAAACCATCACCACCGAGCCGTACCAACTGCATGTGGAAAAGGGCGAGGGAGCGGATGCCGCCGCCCCCGTTGTCTCCAACTTTGGCAGTAACAAGGAAAATGTGCGCCTCTTGGGGCAGGACATCCGTTACTTGAAAGTGCAGGACATTGAGTTTGTATCGAAGGACGATCTGCTTTTCGGCTCCCTCGTCTGTTACCTCTGCTACCTTGTTCCGGCTCTCCTCTTTGTCGCCTTCTTCTTCATTTACAGGAAACAGGTGAAGGAAAACGCCAATATCGCCTTGGTTCGCACCAAGAAAGCAAACAAAATGGCAGTCAAACGTCTGAAAAATGCAGGTAAACTGCTGAAAGAAAACAAGCGGGAGGATTTTTACGAGGAAGTGCTCCGTGCCTTGTGGGGTTATCTGAGCGATAAACTGAGCATCCCCCAATCCGCCCTGACAAAGGACAATATAGAAACGGAACTGATCAAATACGGCGTACACGAACCGCTGATCAACGAGTTTATGGACATCCTGCACACCTGCGAGTTCGCCCGCTATGCCCCCTCACAGGCGTCGGATGCCATGGACAAGCTCTACGAACAGACGGTGGACGCTATCGGTAAAATGGAAAATACAATCAAAAAGTAATCAAGCCATGAAAATACAATCCTGCCTGAAAGCCCTCCTGCTCGGCTTATCCACCCAATGCCTCGTTTCCCTTCACGCACAGGAAGCCGAAATAAAGGCAGCCGAAACAGCCTACGCCCAAGAAAACTACGCGGAAGCCGTCGAAAGATACGAAGCCATATTGAAAGACTACGGCGAATCCCCCCAAATCCGCTACAACCTCGGCAATGCCTGTTACAAAGCTGGACAGACAGCCCCCGCCATCCTGAATTACGAACGCTCCCTCCTCTTAGACCCCGGAGATGCCAACACCCGCTTCAATCTGCAACTGGCACGCCTGCGGACGGCAGACCGGATTGAACCCGCCGGCGACTTCCTCCCCGTCAAATGGTTTCTGTCCCTGCAAAACACCTGCAAAACCGACTCATGGGCGAAAGCAGGCATCGCCGCCTTCCTGCTCTTTATCGGAAGCCTGACCCTGTTCGCCTTCGCCCGCCGTATCCTCTTGAAAAAGGCAGGCTTTTATGCCGCCCTCTTCTTCCTTGCCGCAACGCTTCTCACCAACCTCTTCGCCCGCAACCAAAAGAACGAGCTGCTGAACAGAACGCACGCCATCGTCTTCTCCCCGACCGTAACCGTCAAAAGCTCTCCGGACGCAAGCGGCACCGACCTCTTCATCCTCCACGAAGGCACAAAAGTATCCGTCAAAAGCACCCTCAAAGAATGGAATGAAATCGAACTGGAAGACGGCAACACCGGATGGATGCCCCGCAAAGACATTGAAATAATCTGACCCTGACGCACATGCTTGAAAAGGTCTTGGAGTACGAGCGGGAACTCTTTTTCCTGCTCAACGGAAGCCATACCGCTTCCATGGATCATATAATGTGGCTCTATTCAGGAAAGACAGTGTGGCTCCCTGCCGCTTTCATTATCCTTATCCTGCTGACCTATAAAGTGAAGTGGCGGGAATGGTTGCTCGTCCTGCTCGCCATAGCATTGGTAATCACCCTTTGCGACCAGTTTGCCTCGCACCTCTGCAAACCCCTGTTCATGCGCCTGCGTCCAACTCATCACCCCGACTTTATGGCACAAGTGCAAACCGTATCCGGCTATCGTGGAGGGCAGTACGGCTTCATCTCCAGCCACGCCGCCAATGCCTTCGGCTTTGCTGCGTTCCTGACCTTATTGTTCCGTTGCAAACCCCTAATCACCGTCACCCTGTACCTCTGGGCAACCGTAACAGCCTACTCACGCATCTACCTGGGTGTCCATTTCATCTCCGACATCGTGCCGGGCATAGCCTCAGGCATCCTCTTCGGCAGTCTGGTCTATACCCTCTACGTTAAAGTCCGCGCCAAACTAACAGTGCAAGGCGAAAATGTCCCCCTCCTGCCTTCATCCCTCTATTCCTTAACCCGTCAGCACTTGGTCGCCGCCGCCATCCTCCTTACTGCCGCATCGCTGCCCCTCCTCTCCCTTTTCCTTTACCCTCTTCCCTAAGGAATCAGCTGTTTGCCGGCTAAGAGGGTATTTCGCATCAGCGAAATGATGGTCATGGGACCTACGCCGCCCGGTACGGGGGTAATATAGGAGCATTTGGGAGCTACTTCATCGAACTTCACATCGCCTGTCAGCTTGTAGCCGCTTCGGGTAACACTGCTTGGCAAACGGGTAGTGCCTACGTCCACTACGACCGCACCTTCCTTTACCATATCGGCTTTCACAAACTCGGGGACACCAAGGGCAGCTATGATAATGTCGGCACTCAGGCACATCTCTTTCAGGTTTTGGGAGCGACTATGGCAGATCGTCACGGTGCAATCGCCCGGGTAGCTTTTCTGCATCATCATCATGGCGACCGGTTTGCCTACAATGTTACTGCGCCCCAAGACTACGCAATGTTTGCCTTTGGTCTCAATCTCATAACGTTTGAGGAGTTCAAGGATGCCGGCGGGGGTGGCGGACAGGAAGCAGGGAAGCCCGACAGCCATGCGCCCCATATTGACGGGGTGGAAGCCGTCCACGTCCTTCCGGTAGTCCACCGCTTCTATTACTTTCTGTTCGGAGATATGCGGCGGCAGAGGCAGCTGTACGATGAAGCCGTCCACATCCGCATCACGGTTCAGTTCGTCCACCTTGCGCAGCAGTTCCTCTTCGGTTACATCGTCTTCGTAGCGGATGAGGGTGGATTGAAAGCCTATCTCCTTGCAGGTTTTCACTTTGCCGGCAACGTAGGTCTCGCTTCCCCCGTCATGCCCCACCAGAATGGCAGCTAAATGAGGTGTTTTCCCTCCGGCGGCTTTTATGCGGCTTACCTCTTCGGTCAGTTCCTGCTTGATTTGGGCGGCGACGGCTTTCCCGTCCAATAGTTTATAGTCCATGATTGATGTGTGTGTCAGCGTTTCCTGAGAACAGGCATTTTCATTTTGCCGCCCGACTTCTTGGCGGCGGTCATCATTTGCATCATTTTGCGGATGTTGTCGAACTGCTTGATGATTTTGTTTACTTCCTGTATGGATTGCCCGCTTCCTCCGGCTATGCGACGGCGGCGCGAGCTGTCCAGCAGGGCGGGGTTGGAACGTTCTGCGGGAGTCATGGAATGGATGACGGATTCGATGACCTTAAAGGCGTTCTCGTCAATGTCCACATCCTTCATCATTTTGCCGACGCCGGGTATCATGGCGATGAGGTCTTTCAAGTTCCCCATCTTTTTAACCTGTTGAATCTGAACCATAAAGTCGTTGAAGTCGAACTGGTTTTTGGCGAGCTTCTTTTGCAACTTCCGGTCTTCTTCTTCATCATATTGTGCCTGTACGCGCTCCACCAGAGAGACGATGTCACCCATGCCAAGGATACGGTCTGCCATACGTGCAGGGTGAAATACATCAAGGGCCTCCATGCGTTCACCCGTCCCCACAAACTTGATGGGCTTGCTTACCACCGTGCGGATGGAAAGAGCAGCACCGCCGCGTGTGTCACCGTCCAGCTTGGTCAGTACGACCCCGCTGAAATCCAGACGGTCGTTAAACTCCTTTGCCGTATTGACGGCATCCTGTCCGGTCATGGAATCCACCACAAACAGGGTCTCATGCGGCTGTATGGCCTGCTTGACGGCGGCAATCTCCTGCATCATCTGCTCGTCCACAGCCAGACGACCGGCAGTATCGACTATCACAAGGTTATATCCCTTCGTCTTTGCCTCCTTCACGGCATTCCGGGCTATTTCCACCGGATTCTTGTTCTCCGGTTCGGAATAGACGGGGACGCCGATTTGTTCGCCCAACACGTGCAACTGTTCGATAGCAGCAGGGCGATACACATCGGCGGCAACCAGCAGCGGGTTTTTGCCTTTCTTGGTCTTGAGCATATTGGCGAGCTTGCCGGAAAAGGTCGTTTTACCTGAACCTTGCAGCCCTGCCATCAGGATAATCACCGGACTCCCCTGCAGGTTGATTTCAGCGGTCGCGCCTCCCATCAGTTCCGCCAGCTCGTCATGTACGATTTTAACCATCAGCTGTCCGGGCTTCACCGAAGTAAGCACATCCTGCCCCAGAGCCTTTTCCTTCACCATGTCGGTAAACTGCTTTGCCACCTTATAGTTTACGTCGGCATCCAGCAAGGCTTTGCGCACATCCTTCAATGTTTCCGCCACATTGATTTCGGTAATCTTCCCTTCCCCCTTCAACAGTTTGAACGACCTGTCCAACCGTTCGCTTAAATTCTCAAACATATTGTATTTGGATTGTTTAATGCTGTGACTGCTTTTTCAAAAGCAGGGCAAAGGTAAGAAAAACATCTTTGGAAATTTGCTTACCTTTGCGGCATATCAACACAGACTGCATGAATTACACGAACAACTTCGGCCTCCTTGATTCCGTCCCGCCGGTTACAAAAAATCTCCTCTTTATAAACTTTCTCTTCTGGGTGGCAAGTCTGGCTTTGCCGAAGGCGGGCATTGATTTGACCAACCTGCTGGGGCTTCATTTCCCCGGTGCCAAAGATTTCCACGTGTTTCAATTTGTTTCCTATATGTTTATGCACGATACGCATACGTTTTCGCACGTGTTGTTCAATATGTTTGCCGTGTTTATGTTCGGGCGGGTGATTGAGAGCGTGTGGGGGGCAAAGCGGTTTATCATCTTCTATCTGGTGACGGGGATAGGGGCGGCTGTCGTGCAGGAACTGACATGGCTGCAATATATTTATTCCTTTGCTTCTTCCAACGGGACGACCATCGGGGAGATCATCGCATACGACCCCACGCTGAACCAAATGATTACGGTCGGTGCCTCCGGTGCCGTGTTCGGGATACTGCTGGCTTTCGGCATGATGTTTCCGAATGCCGATATATACATCATGTTCATTCCCGTGCCGATCAAGGCGAAATATGCGGTGGTAGGCTACGGGGTGATAGAGTTGTTTCTGGGGGTATCCGGCTTTGCCGGAGAGATTGCGCACTTTGCCCATTTGGGAGGTATGCTGTTCGGTTATATCATGATTCGCTATTGGAGAACAGGGAAACCGCATCGGCAGTAGAACGGGCGACCGTTATCGGCTGTTTTCCATGTTTAATCTCCTAAACGCTTGGGAGATTC
>LBCX01000485.1 GCA_001657575.1 Bacteroidales bacterium Barb4 | reverse complement strand
CACCAGTGAGACGGGCAACAGCTGATTGCCCTTCACCGCCTGGCCCTGAGAGAGTTGCAGCAAGCGGTCCACGCTGGTTTGCCCCAGCAGGCGAAAATCCTGTTTGATGGTGGTTAACGGCGGGATATAACATGAGCTGTCTTCGGTATCGTCGTATCCCACTACCGAGATATCCGCACCAACGCGCAGCCCGGACTCGGTAATGGCGCGCATTGCGCCCAGCGCCATCTGATCGTTGGCAACCAGCATCGCAGTGGGAACGATGCCCTCATTCAGCATTTGCATGGTTTGTTGAAAACCGGACATGGCACTCCAGTCGCCTTCCCGTTCCGCTATCGGCTGAATTTGATTGCGAGTGAGATATTTATGCCAGCCAGCCAGACGCAGACGCGCCGAGACAGAACTTAATGGGCCCGCTAACAGCGCGATTTGCTGGTGACCCAATGCGACCAGATGCTCCACGCCCAGTCGCGTACCGTCTTCATGGGAGAAAATAATACTGTTGATGGGTGTCTGGTCAGAGACATCAAGAAATAACGCCGGAACATTAGTGCAGGCAGCTTCCACAGCAATGGCATCCTGGTCATCCAGCGGATAGTTAATGATCAGCCCACTGACGCGTTGCGCGAGAAGATTGTGCACCGCCGCTTTACAGGCTTCGACGCCGCTTCGTTCTACCATCGACACCACCACGCTGGCACCCAGTTGATCGGCGCGAGATTTAATCGCCGCGACAATTTGCGACGGCGCGTGCAGGGCCAGACTGGAGGTGGCAACGCCAATCAGCAACGACTGTTTGCCCGCCAGTTGTTGTGCCACGCGGTTGGGAATGTAATTCAGCTCCGCCATCGCCGCTTCCACTTTTTCCCGCGTTTTCGCAGAAACGTGGCTGGCCTGGTTCACCACGCGGGAAACGGTCTGATAAGAGACACCGGCATACTCTGCGACATCGTATAACGTTACTGGTTTCACATTCACCACCCTGAATTGACTCTCTTCCGGGCGCTATCATGCCATACCGCGAAAGGTTTTGCGCCATTCGATGGTGTCGGAATTTATGCGGTGTGAAATACCGCACAGATGCGTAAGGAGAAAATACCGCATCAGGCGCTCTTCCGCTTCCTCGCTCACTGACTCGCTGCGCTCGGTCGTTCGGCTGCGGCGAGCGGTATCAGCTCACTCAAAGGCGGTAATACGGTTATCCACAGAATCAGGGGATAACGCAGGAAAGAACATGTGAGCAAAAGGCCAGCAAAAGGCCAGGAACCGTAAAAAGGCCGCGTTGCTGGCGTTTTTCCATAGGCTC
>LBCX01000160.1 GCA_001657575.1 Bacteroidales bacterium Barb4 | reverse complement strand
TTCACCTTGGTGAAGAAATCAATACCCACCGGTTTCTTTTCGCCGGTGTTCTCTCCTGCTGCATAAACACTCAGCAGGGTTGCTATCAGGAATAAGGCACTAATACCGCTTTTTCTAATCATGATCATACTACACTTGGTTCGTTACAAAGCTACCGGACGCATCCGGCAGCGGAAATACCATAAATGCGGTATATTCATAACGAAGTATTCTGCGCTTGCATGAATCATAAGAATAAGGATACAAGATTTCAGCCCAACGTCACTTTCAGAAAATATCTATCCCTTTTCCATTTACTTTTTTGAGGAGTGATTCTTTGGGTTTTATTTTTTCAAAGTCCACCACATCGTTTTCCTTTGCCCATTCAAAATAAAGGCGGGATAATTGATTGACGAGGGCGGCGTTTTCTGCGGCTATGTTTTTTGTTTCTCCCCTGTCCGATTCAATATCATACAATTCCCATTCATACGAGGGGAAGATGGAAACAAGTTTATAGTTGCCCGCACGAACCGCACGGTTTCCGGCACGTTCCCAAAACAAAGGTCTGTCGTCCAGCTCCGTTGCATTGTATAAAACGTTTTTCAAACTTACGCCGGCAAGCGGGTGGGGCTTCACCTGATCGTACTCCCGGGGATAGGTTACTCCGGCAATATCATAAAAGGTGGGAGCCAAATCAATGATATGCCCTTGTCCTTTCAGCAGTTTTCCCCCGCTGATTTTGCTCGGATACCATGCGATAAACGGCGAACTGATGCCGCCTTCGTAAGCAAATGTCTTGTATGCCCGCAAGGGAGAATTGGATACATGCGACCAGCTGCGGCTCTGAGACTCGTAGGAGCCGGCCGTTCCTACCGTACCCGAATTGATATAAATGCCAAACAAATCGTTTACTTCTTCGGCGGGTGCACCATTGTCCGAAATAAACACAACAATCGTATTGTCAATCCTGTTTGTTTTCTTCAAGGCATCCAGCACCTCTCCCACCCCTTGATCGACCCGGTCTACCATTGCGGCAAAAACTTCCATTTTCTTAGCCCAAAGGTGTTTCTCGTCGTAGGTCAGGTTTTCCCAATCCGGAATATCCCTGTCTTTGATTGCCGGAACAAAGTCTTGGGGAATAAGTCCCGACTCTTTCTGCCTGTTAATCCGCACCGTTCGCAACGAATCCCAACCGATGTCGTAGTGTCCCCTGTATTTCGCAATATCTTCCGGTTTGGCTTGCAGAGGCCAGTGGGGAGCGGTATATGCCAGATACAGGAAAAACGGGCTTTTCTTTTGGGAAGATTCGCCAATATACTGCACGGCATGTTTGGTTATGGCATCCGTTATATAAAAGTCTTTTTCGTTTTCATACGAAACGGGGGCATTGTCTTCAAACAGGGGACCGGGGTTTATCCCTTTTTCATAGTCATGATTGTATAAATAGGTGGAAGCTCCCCCCAATATGCCGAATGAACGGTCAAATCCGCGTTGTGCCGGACGCTCGTTATTGCTATTATCCTTGCCTACATGCCATTTACCGGAAAGGTAGGTCTGATAGCCTCCTTTTCGCAATACTTCGGCTATGGTCAGCGATTCCTTATTGAGATAGCCCTGATAAGCGGGCAATCCGAGATTGACATCGAAATATCCCACGCCCGCCTTGGAGGCGTACTGTCCGGTAAGCAGGGAGGCACGGGTGGGGGCACTGATGGAGTTGTTGTAGAATTGCCGGAAACGAACTCCTTCCGAAGCCAGCCTGTCCAGATTGGGGGTGTGTATTTCGGAACCGTACACTCCCAAATCGGAATATCCCAAATCATCTACTACCACCAACACGATATTGGGGCTTTCTTTTTGTGCATTCACATTGTGGCAAAGGAGCAATGCTGCTCCTAATGCGGGTTTGTAATATATCTTCTTCATACGATTTAATTATTTTGTTATAAGTACATGATGCTATTTGAAATTGTCGGATTCAAGGTGTCCGAAATATCAGACAGTCTGAAAACTAAGTTTTCAAGGTGTCCGAAATATCGGACAGTCTGAAAACTAAGTTTTCAAGGTGTCCGAAATATCGGACAGTCTGAAAACTAAGTTTTCAAGATGTCCGGAACATCGGACAGTTTGAGAACTCAGTTTTCAAGATGTCCGGAACATCGGACAGTTTGAGAACTCAGTTTTCAAGGTTGCCGAGCTTCGGCAAGTCTGAAAACTCAGTTTTCAAGGCGTCCGAAACATCAATTATAGTTTATCCACTCCGGATTTTGTTTCAGATTCGGATTCAAGTCCAATTCGCGTTGCGGAACAGGAAAATGAATGTGTCGGGGTGCGGCGGCGGTTTTGCCTGCGGCATGAAGGGTTTTCACGTAATAATCGGCACCGCGGCGGGATAAGTCAAACCAGCGTTGATATTCAAAGACCAATTCTTTCCGGCGTTCCTGAAATACGGAATCACGGAACTGTTCGGCACTTAAATTCGGGCGGGTATCGCTCAGCTTGGCTATGCCGGCACGTTCCCGCACTTTATCTATTGCCCAATAGGCTTCCGCATTCGGAGCGTTGTTTTCTTCGTTCAATGCTTCCGCATAGATTAGCA
The DNA here is from genome assembly GCA_001657575.1 of Bacteroidales bacterium Barb4. Lineage (GTDB taxonomy): Bacteria > Bacteroidota > Bacteroidia > Bacteroidales > Tannerellaceae > Barb7. The sequence continues at coordinate 4,380 of LBCX01000160.1, read as the reverse complement.
GTAACTCGGCATAACGGATAACAGATATGTTCTTGGATGAATTGTTGTATTGATCGCCTACGGCAGCCGGATCGTAATATTTATGGATATGCGGAATGAACCTGTACAGCTGCCCGTCGGACGGACTTATCATTTCGGTAACAAAAGTCACAGCTTTCCGTTCGTCGTCGTCGCCAAAACTTTCATACAAGCCGCCTTCGGCATGTAAGGCATCGGCATAGTCGCCGTTCACGCCCGGCACTTCTTCATTGGTCGGGGCTGAACGTCCTGCCATACAATTACCTGTAAAATTGGCATATCCTTTGAATTGCACGGAAAAGATATGTTCCTTCCCGTTCTTCGTTTCCACATTGAACACATCGGCAAAATCATCGAACAAGTCGTACCATCCGGCATCAATCACCTCTTTACTCGTTTTCCGCGCGTTTGCCCAATCTTTTTGGGTCAGATATACTTTAGCCAAAAGACTTTTGGCAGAGCCGGAAGTGGCGCGTCCCGCATCAGTGCCGGAGTAATTGCCGGGAGCCGGCAATGCTTCGGCTGCTTTCAAATCCCGTATGATTTGATTGTAAACCGTATCTGCCGGAGATTGTTTTACATACAGTTCTTCGGGAGTCAGTGCCTTTGTTTCGTGGAGAATCAAGGGTATGTCGCCAAACCATCTTACGAGGTTGAAATAACTCAATGCCCGCAGGAATTTAGCCTCGTTGATTGTCCTGCCCCGCAGTTCTTTGGATATATCGGCATCGCTTATCTGCTCTATGCCGTCTATTGCCACATTTGCACGGTTTATCAAGTCGTAGCTTTGCAGCCACAATTGTTGCATACGGTCGTTGGCAGGGTCATGCGTCAGTCCGGATAAGGCTCTTACGTGCGGATTGCGTGCTCTGGGGCCCGCTTCGTAGTCATCGGTTGCCATTTCTATTCCGATTTGCAACAAACTGTTATAGAGGGTTTGTGCATTTGATTTATAAAGCGACTCTTCCGCTTTACCCGGGGTGTTCAGTGCCTCATAGACGGCGTTTACTGCAGCAATGGCATCTGAACCGTTCTTGTAAAACTGGTCTGCCGATTGCTTGGATTCCAGCGTTTCCTCCAAATCAACACAGGCTGTCAATAAGGCAAATGCCGACAGGATATATAATTTTATTTTCATGTCTTTTGTAATTAATAATTCGTGACTTCTTCATTATTAGAAAGTAATACTTACTCCGGCTGTCAGGGTTCTGGCAATCGGATAAACGCCCGTGTCAGAGCCTTGTGACACTGTGTTATCTTTTGACGTGACTTCGGGGTCATATCCGCTGTACTTAGTCCAAGTCAGCAGGTTTTGCCCTGAAACATACAGCCGGACATTTTCCAAGGGAATGCTTTTCACCACTGCATCCGGCAATGTATAACTCAGACTTGCCGTTTTCAGGCGGATGAATGAGGCGTCTTCCACAAAACGGTCGGAGAAGACAGGAGCCGGATCTAATTTGGCTCTGGGAATGGTGGTGCTCGGATTGGAAGAAGTCCAGCGGTCTAAAGCCGAAGCTGCTGCATTTTGCTGACCGTTGAACAGTTCCGTCCTTTGTCTGTTGAGATTTATCAATTCATTTCCTACCGAGCCTTGGAAAAGAAAGCTCAATGCGAAGCCCTTGTATTCAAACCGGTTGGTGATGCCGTAGATAAAATCCGCCTGGGCGTTTCCGATAATGGCGCGGTCTTCGGCGGTGGTAAATGAGCCGTTCTCGCTGACATCTTTATATAAACGGTCGCCAGCTTTGGGTGTGGCGTTTCCCGTAAATTTGCCTTTGCCGGCTTCTTCTCCGGTTTGCAATATGCCGTCTGTGACACAGCCGTAGAACGTTCCCAAAGGTTCGCCTATTTTCACAAGGTAGTTTCCGATGATATAGGATTCGGCAGAATTACCGATTTCAAGCACTTTGTTGCGATTGACTGAAAGATTAAATGCGGTATTCCATTTGAAATGTCCGGTAAGATTCTGTGAATTGACAATAAACTCTATCCCTTTGTTTTCAACCGAACCATAGTTTTGCAGAGAAGAAGAATGTCCTGTTGTCCAAGGAATTTGTACGTCCAACAGCAGGTCGTTGGTCTTTTTGTAATAAGCATCTGCGGTTAAGGACAAGCGATTTTTGAAGAAACTGACATCTATGCCAAAGTCTGTTTGATAGGTTGTTTCCCAACCCAAATCATCGTTGGGCAAACGTTCGGGGCGAAATCCCGTAACCGGTGAGTTTCCAAATAAATAATTGACTGTGGCTAAGGTAGCCAAAGACTGATAACTGCCTATTTCCTGATTCCCTGTTTTCCCGTAACTGAAACGCAGTTTCAAATTATCCACCGTCTGTTTCACCGGTTTGAAAAATTGCTCATTGCTTACAGACCATGAACCCCCGACAGAAGGAAAATAGCCCCACTTCCGTTCTTTCCCGAAACGGGACGAACCGTCGCCTCGAAAACTTACCGATACAAAGTATTTATTATCCAGATTATAATTCACACGAGCCAGATAAGATTGCAGTGCCGAATGATCCACATCCGAAAAAGGCTGTGTGGTAGTGGAACCGCTTTGGAGACTGTTGAACGTAAGATAGTCATTCACAAATCGGGTGGAACCTGTTTTCAGAAATTCAGTCCTTGCTTCCTGTTGAGTAAAGCCGACCAAGAAATTGAAGAAGTGCTTGCGGTTGAAATCCTTTAGATAAGTCAGTGTATTTTCATTCAGCCAAGAATAGGGATTGGACGTTCCTATGGAAGCAATTCCTTTGCTTGGCAAACCTTCGTAAATGGTGCTTGGGATATAATTGTATTCTTTGTTGTTATTGATATTGGCTCCCAACAATACCTTAAACTTCAAATCCTTAATGATGGTATATTCCCCGAATGCGCTTCCGAGTACCAGATAGCTTGTGTTTCTGTTTTCTTGCTCTTTGAGCGAAGCTATCGGATTGGCGAATATGTTTTCAAACGGGTTTTGCAAGGTGTAACTGCCGTCGGAATCATAGATGGACGCAGTGGGCGGCATGATCAAAAAAGAAGAGATGATACTTTCCTGATCGCCAATTTCGAGACTGTTGGGGGCTACATCGGCATCTGTCCGGGAAGCGGTAAGATTAACGCCGACTTTCAGCCTTTCATAAATCTGGGAATCAATGTTTATACGGGCACTCAAACGCCGGAAGTCTGTATTTGAAAGAATCCCTTTTTGATTGAAATAGTTTCCGGACAGTGCATAATGGGTTTTGTCTGTTCCTCCCGTTATGGATATTTGATGATTTTGAACCGGAGCGGTACGAAAGGCTTCATCCTGCCAGTCTGTTCCTTTTCCCAATTTGTCTATTTCCGCTTGTGAAAGGTATTGATATTCTCCTTTTGCCGGATACGCATCGTATAAAGCATTGTTTCGCAGAATGGCAAAATCATGCGCATTGAGCAAATCCACTTTATTGCGCAAAGATTGGGTTCCTATACTGAAATCGTAGGAGACTCTGGCACTTTCGTCTTTCCCCTTTTTGGTGGTTATGATGATAACACCGTTGGCTCCACGTGAGCCATAAATAGCGGTGGCGGAAGCATCTTTCAATACATCAATGGATTCAATGTCTCCGGGATTGATTGACGATAAGGGATTGATGCTGTTTCCGCTTAATGCCCCAGCCGAAGAAGCATTGTTGTAAAAAGGAAATCCATCCACTACGTACAATGGTTCATTTCCGCCCTGTATCGAACTGCCTCCGCGAATACGGATGCTTACGCTTCCGCCCGGCTGTCCCGATACTTGCGACACTTGAATACCGGAAGTGCTTCCTTGCAGCGCATTATCAATAGACGACAGGGGTACCTGTTTTAACGTTTCGGTAGATACCGATGCGATAGAACCGGTCAGCTCAGCACGTTTTTGTGTTCCATACCCCACAACTACCACCTCATCAAGTGCCAGAAAATCTTCCGCCAGCGAAATGACGATTGCTTCGGAAGGTTTTTCGTAAATATCAATTTCCTGATCCTTGTAACCCAAATAACTGACTGCGATAGTAGCCGGAAGAGAAGGTACGGTCAAATTGAACGCACCGTTGAAATCAGTTACCGTACCGGTATTTGCCTTTGCATTTTTAAGTAAAATACCCGCACCAATAATTGCCTCTTTTGTACGCCCGTCTATTACTTTACCTTGAAAGGTAACAGGGTCTTGTGCCCAAGCAGGCAGCGAAGTACTCCACGAAGTAACGAGGAGCAAAATAAAAAATAAGAGCCGCTTACGGCTTCCGATAAAAGCGGATAGTTTTGCCATGCCAAAATATTTTTTTAGTGTTGTAAATGTCCCCTGATACCAAATTACAATCGGAGAATACGTAAGTTCCCTTAGAACTA
>LBCX01000019.1 GCA_001657575.1 Bacteroidales bacterium Barb4 | reverse complement strand
AGTTCTTTTGGTAGGCAGCCGTCAGATAATAATAGTCCTTTTCTTGGGTGATAAAGAGGTTGTCTTGAGCAACGGTGGCACCGGCGGGGTTCTGGTTTTTGTAGTCGTTGTCTTCGTCATAGAGGAAGTTGTTATAATTGAAGACAACATCAAGCCGGTCAAGGGGGTCGGAGAAACGGTGTTGCCAGCGCAGTTCGGCGGCGTAGGCTTCCTGCCGCTGGTCGTTGTAGCGATTGCGGAGCATACGGTTTACGACCTCGCCCGCCGGATTTGTTTTGGTGTTGTGGATGGCACCGTAGCGGCTGTAGTCCGTTTGGTGTCTAAGCAGATAGGCGGACAGCAGGTCGTTTGGCGTGACATCGTAACCTATCAGTCCATCAAACATGTACACATCGGGACGGGCGGCGGCATTGTTGTTCATCTCCGCCGTTCCTGTCTTGTCAGTGGTAGTCTTGCGAAAACTGCGTTCGCGGTATTCGCGGCGACGGTTGAAGTTGCTGGCAAGGTGGAACTTGCCCGAATTCCAACCAAGAGTCCAACCACCGTTATATCGCTCGTTCCAACCACCGCCCAGCGTTGCTTGTACGAACCTATTCTCCGACGGAAAAGTGGATGACAGGTTCAGCAATCCCGCATCTCCGTCGGGTATCTGCCCGATGGAGGGATAGGGCGCGGCACTGATTGTATTCAGGAATATAGCCGGCAGTTGGATTAACACATCCCCGCTGTACTCTTCAAGCAGTCCGTAGGGCACTCCATTCCACAACATCCCCGTCTTGTTGGAGCCGCGAAAGGTAACGCCGCCCTCTATATCCGTCGTAAGGGAAGGAATCTGGCGAAAGGCATCCGCCGCCGTACCCGTCACACTGCTCAGGTTATTCGCCGTCTGAAGCCTTTTGACCTCGCCGCCGCTCAATCCGGCGAAACGGACACCCTGCACTTCAACACCTTGAAGCGATACAACCGTATCCGCAAGGCTCTGAGCAGATACTATACAATGGAAAGCGGCAAAGAGAGACAGAAAGAGGTACTTTTTCATAACTATTTCATATTATGTGGGGGAAACCTTGAACAAGCGGCAAATGTAGCAATTACCGCACGTCCGCATAAAAAAACACAGGGTAAATGGTGAACGGTAGGTTTTTCACGCTTTTTCCCTATTTTTGCCCGTCAATCGGGATAACTGAAAGGGTTGAAATAGTATTGCCGGACGCATCACACAGAAAATTTTAGATCATGAGAAGACTGTTAATTTTTACAGGATTAATATGCTGTGCATTAAATTGTATAAGCCAAGAGATAAGCCATCAAGAGAGCAGAGGGTATTTGAAGGCTGTGGATACACGTCCCGTAGAGGCTCATAGCACGACGATAGATGGAGTAACTTATATCTCCTATGAAGTACCGAGTAATCCGTCTCAAAGATTTACTATAATAAAAAAGATTGATAGAAATCTTATTCCGCAGCATGTAAAAATTCCTGGTAATATAACACATAAAGGTAATTCGAAATGTGTAGTTGATACGGATCCTCATGTTAACTATGTCTATCCTTTATTAGAAATAGCTGTGGGTGCGTTTTCTGAAGCATATCAAATAAAAACAGTAACCATTGACAACGGTGTACATCTTATTATTGATGACTATGCGTTTACTAATTGTAGAAACTTGGAGCTTGTCACATTAATAGGAGTTGAGACTATTGGTCGGGAAGCATTTTCAAATTTACCGGTATTAAGAAAGATTGTATTAACAGATGTAAAGATAAAATCAATCGGAGACTATGCTTTTGCGAATGATTTGATTTTTGAAGGCTTTGATTTGCAACATACTGAGCATTTCGGATCAAATTGTTTTGCAAATACCCGATTAGCCAGTGCAGACTTAAGAGGTGTGAAAACCATGAGTGAAGAAGCCTTTCAAAATTGTTCCGAGTTAATCTCTGTAGTATTCTCGAATAGTAGTTTAAAGGATATTCCGAAAGCAGCATTTAGGAACGCCAAATTATTAAAAGAATTAATCTTGCCAAGCAGTGTTGAAACTATTGGCATCTCTGCATTTGAAAACTGTTACAGTTTGACTAAAATAGTATTTCCGGATAAAGTATCTCCGGATAGTTATTGTACGGCTTTTCCGGAAAGAATGCTTGCAAATTGCACAGCATTAAAAGAAATACTAATACCAAGTAATATTGAAGTTATAGAAGAAGGCGCATTCACGGGCAGTGCAATAGCTACTGTTCATGTGCGTTGGGCTTTTGAAGAAGAATTTAGCAGATTAAAAATTCATCCCTCAATTTTTCAGTCAATGCTCATAATCCCTTCTCAAGAGGCTCAATTCCTTTATCCGGATATTTTTTATGGAGGACATGTGGTGAAATTACCCAATGACGTTTTCGAATTTGCTTTTGAGGGCTTTACATTCAAGCTATACCCCAGAGATTTAACTGCCGAATTATTAAGCAATGATTTAACAAAAAGCAGAGATAATGTAATAATTCCGCATAAAGTTCCTTATACTAATAATATTTATACTTATTCATTTAAAGTGGCGGAAATAAGTTCAAATTGTTTTTCAGATAATCCCTATTTATATTCAATATCTTTGCCTGACGACTTAAAAACAATTGGAGATTCAGTTTTCTGGAATTGTGTTAAGTTAAATTCAATAGAAATGCCAAATTCGGTAGAAACTATTGGTACGGATGCTTTTACGAATTGTACGAATTTAGAATCAATAAAGTTGTCAAATAGTTTAAAAGATCTTCCGGACGAATTTTTTAGGACTTGTATTTCGTTAAGGTCAATAGAGATACCGGGTTTCGTAAAAAATATAGGAAACAGATGTTTTGAAAATGTTCCTTTAGAGTCCATAACTTTACATGAAGGTTTAATATCTATTGGTGATGCTGCTTTTAGAAACGGTCAAATAAAAATACTGGATATACCCAATTCGGTAGAAACTATGGGTACAGATTGTTTTGCGGCTTGTACAAAATTAGAATTGGTAAGGCTGCCAAATAAATTAAAAGCTCTTCCGGACAGAGCTTTTAATAATTGCACTTTGTTAAAGTCAATAGATCTACCAGCCTCTGTAAAAAGCATAGGAAACAACTGTTTTCAATCTTGTTCTTTAACAGAATTAGAAATACCCGGTTCCGTAGAGATTGTTGGAACAGAATGTTTCGCAGCTTGTACAAAATTAAAATCAGTAAAGTTATTAAGTAATGTGGCAGTTCTTTCTGACAGAGTTTTCAGAAATTGTTCCTTTTTAGAAACCGTAATTTTACCTGAAGGCTTAAAAACATTAGGTGCAGGTATTTTTGAATATTGTACAAGATTAGAATCCATAGAGCTGCCAAGCAGCTTGACAACTCTTCCGGAAAAAGCTTTTAGCAATTGTACTTCGTTAAAATCAATAGACCTGCCTGTTGGAATAACTTCTGTCGGCAGATGGATTTTTGAGAATTGTGATAGTTTGAATGTTTACTTAAACTGGGAAGAATTGGATAATATAATTATTGATGATGTTGCTTTTGGTTTTGAAAACAGAAAAGTACTTTCAACGTTGAAATTATATATACCTGAAGGATGCAGAGATGTTTACGGTTACGATGAGAATGCAGTAAAGCCCCGCTTTAAAGGCGGCTTATTAATTCTTTTTTATCGGGAAGTTTGGGAGTACGAATATAAAGGTTTGAAATTTATAATCAATCAAAAGGATTTAACCGTTGAGTTAGTCGGTAATGATTTAACCCGTAACGGATCTGAAATAACAATTCCCGATGACGTCCCTTATGCTACCCGTAATTACAGAGTGAAAACCATTGCCGCTGATGCGTTTCGAGATAATAAAAACTTGGTTTCAGTTACGTTGCCTAACTATCTGACATTTATTGAAAATGCTACTTTTGGCAATTGTTCTTCATTGAAATCAATAGACGTACCAAAATCAGTAGTAAACATAGGTGAATTTTGTTTCAGCTCCTGCTCTGCTTTGGAAACGGTCATTTTACATGAAGGCTTAAAGACCATCGGTGCTCATTCTTTTGATGATTGCTCCTCGTTGAAATCAATAGAAATACCAAGTACCGTAAAAGACATACCGGAATATTGTTTCAATTCCTGCTCCGGTTTGAAAGCGGTCGTTTTGCTTGAAAGTTTAAGAACGATTGGCACTTCTTCTTTTGAGAATTGTTCCTCCTTAAAATCAATAAAAATACCAAGTACCGTAACCAACATAGGCAGATATGTTTTTAACAATTGTGCCAATTTAGTTGTTTATTTGCCATGGAAAACTCAAAGTAGTTTAATCAGCATAAATCTAAATATCAATGATTATGCTTTTTCTTTTACAAACAGCGACTGGCAGCCGGTAAATTCAACCCTACGGATACATGTACCCGAAAAAGCTGAAAGCATATACGGATATAATGAAAACGAAATCGCATCTTATTTTAAGGGAGGTCTAATCATTCCGACAGACAAACCGGAACCTTTTCCTATTTATTGTCTCTTGCGGATAAACGCAAATATGAATGATTACAGCTATAGAGTCAACGGTACACTGTATCCCGAACAAACTGCTGATATTGCACAAAATACGCGGGTAAATGTTAGCATTGAATACGACAAAAATAAATATCACTTGGCTAATGATGCTATAAGTTTTGTGATGTTAAAAGACACTGTCTTAACTTTATATTTTGCAAGTCTTCCGGACGATTCCGATGATACAGGGGCTGATGAAGAACCCCAATATTCTCTGGTATTATATAAAGCCGATCACGGAGAAATACTGCTGGAATCTCAACCGACGAGTACAAGATATGATTCCGCTTCAGTAGTAACAGTCATTGCAGAACCTGAAAAAGGTTATGATTTTGATTATTGGTCAAATAAATACGGCTATGTAATTTCAAGTGAAAAGGTATATACGTTTAAAATAACAACGGACACCTATTTATCGGCAGTGTTTACACAAAAAACAGCCTCTCCAATTATCAATAATCCCATTGAATCCGGTATTTATTATCGTAACGGGATACTGCATAATCCGGCTTTGTATGAAATCGGTTTATATAATACCGCCGGCAGGTTGATGATTAAATCCAAGGAAAACGAGAAACAACTTGACCTGCCGAAAGGCACCTATTTATTAACTGCTCAAAAAGGGAAAGAAATCATTCGGCAAAAAATATATTGCAATACCTTTTGAAATGCTTTAAATATCAACTTAAAAAAGCTCCCGTCGTATAATACGACGGGAGCTTTTTTTTGGTACTCTCATAGTCGATATTATGATGTTACGTAGAAAGTCCCGCAGGGACTTGAGATTTCAGCCCCACATGAAGCGAAGCGGAATGTGGGGTTTGCGGAAAGGGCGACACGGTGGAGTCCTGCAAGGACGCAGGATTTCAGCCCCACATGGAGCGGAGCGGAATGTGGGGTTACAGATAGTGCCGTCAGGAAAGTTCTGAAAGAACGATATAAAATGCAACATATAATATTCGGTCGTTCTTTCAGAACGCCATTGTCGGCGGCGTCCTTGTAACCCCACATTCCGCTCCGCTGCATGTGGGGCTGAAATCTGGCGTTCTTTCAGGACTCTCCTGACGGTATCGTTCCTTGTGTAACCCCACATTCCGCTACCCCACATTCCGCTTTGCTGCATGTGGGGCTGAAATCTCCCGTCCCTTCGGGACGACCGTGAAACATTATACTGTCCGTACAATCACTATCAATAGGTATATCTCTATGGGAAATACCCTTAAAGTAGGGATTGTGAGCCGTTCCTTTTAGCTTGACTTTTGCACCCGAATTAAAATAATCACATAATGAAACATTTGACTTTATATGTCTTCCTAATCTGTTGGGCGGCTTCCTGTCCGCTTTTTGCACAAACGATACATACCGTAAAATTATCGGGGAAGGTTGTTTCTGCCGATAATAAAGCGGTGGAGTACGGATTGGTTGTATTGAAAAATACCAAATACGGAGTTGAGATTAACAAAAAAGGGGAATACCGGCTGCTCGCTCCTTCGGGCGAATATAAGCTGGTTGTTCAGGCAGCAGGATATAAAACGGTGGAAAAGGCTGTATCGTTAAGGAAGGATCAGGTTTTGGACATAGTGGTGATGCCTCTTTCCGGCACGGTGGATGAAGTCCTTGTGATAGGGAAATCTGCCATGCAGCAGGTTAGCGAATCGGCGTACAATGTAGTCGCTATGGATACCAGACTTTTGCACAATACGACCCTGGATTTGGCTCATGCCCTTGACCGCGTTTCCGGTGCGAGAATCAGGGAGTCGGGCGGATTGGGTTCTTCGGCTGAGTTTTCACTTAACGGATTTAGCGGTCGTCACATTAAATTCTTTATGGACGGTGTACCGATGGAAGGGTTCGGCTCTGCCTTTCAGATAAATAATATACCGGTCAATTTCGCCGACCGAATAGAGGTGTATAAGGGCGTTGTTCCGGTCAGCTTTGGCGCGGATGCTTTGGGTGGTGCTGTGAATATTGTGACCAATCAGCGAAACCGGACGTTTGTGGATGCCTCCTATTCTTACGGTTCGTTTAATACGCACAAGTCAAATATCAACGCCGGATATACGGCTAAGAACGGGTTTACCGTACAGTTGAACGTTTTCCAAAACTATTCGGACAATAACTATTGGGTACATACGCCGGTGCTTGATTTGGAAACGCTTGTGTTCAGCCCTGACGACAAGCGGGTTCGCCGTTTCCATGACACGTATCACAACGAAACGGTCATAGCAAAAACAGGCGTTGTCGGAAAAAGGTTTGCCGACAGGCTTTTGTTCGGCATCACTTTGGGAAAGGACAAGGCGGACATTCAAAACTCCAACATTATGAAAATCGTTTTCGGGAAAAGGTTCAGGCAGGGCGAAACCATCATGCCGAGCGTCCAGTATGCGAAGAGGAACTTGTTTGCCGAAGGCTTGGATTTGAGCGTAACGGGAAATATGAATCTGGGATACAGCCAAAACGTGGATACGGTTGCAAGGGAATATAACTGGTACGGAGATTACAGGGAAATCAACCGCAAAGGCGAAGTCAATTACTCGCTTGCCAAATATTACAGCCATAACGGCACCGTAACCGCCAACCTGAATTACAAGCCCAACGACCGGCACAGCCTTTCTTTCAACAACGTATTAACGACATTTGACCGGACAAGCAAAAACACCGTAGCCATGACCGGCACAATCAATGCAACGGATACCTTTCCCAAGATAACCCTGAAAAATGTAACCGGTTTGGCATATAAATTCGATTATACCAAGAATTGGAGCACCTCCGTATTTGCCAAGTACTACACCCAATACACAAAGGGCCCGAAAAATACATCTACGGCAACCAACAGCTACAATTACCAGCTCTTTTCAAACACCTTCTCTACCGCAGGATACGGCATAGCAAGCACCTACTTCCTGCAAGACTTCCAATTCAAGGGTTCGTATGAAAAGACCTACCGGCTTCCGACCGCCAACGAACTGTTCGGCAATGAGGATTTGGAAAAAAGCAATGCCGTGCTGAATCCGGAACACAGCAACAACTACAATGTGAATGTCAGCTACAATAAGGTAATTGACAAACAGCACGCCCTGTTTGTTGACGGAGGCTTTATGTTCCGCGATATCCGCGATTACATCCGGCGGGTGGTGGAAAGCATGCACAATACGGCGGCTTTTGAAAATCACGGGCATGTTACAAACATCAGTTACAACGGCGAAGTCCGGTATTCGTATGGAAAGCTGGCAACGGTCGGGGCTAATTTCACCTGGCAAAATCTCAGAAACAGGGAAAAGTATAAATCAAGCACTTCAACGGTCGTAAGCACCAGCTATAATTCGCGAGTCCCCAATGTGCCGTATCTCTACGGGAACGGCGACATCAGCATATTTTTAGGCGATATGGGGAAAAAAGGGAACACGCTCAATCTGGGATACAACGCCTTGTATGTGCATCAGTTCCCGCTCCGCTGGGGAAGCAACGGGGCTTATGACACAAAAGACATGATACCCTCCCAATTCTCACACGATGTAAACCTGACGTATGCCCTGCAAAACGGACGGTATAACGTTTCTGTGGAATGCCGAAATCTGACGGATGAAAGGCTTTACGACAGTTTCAGTTTGCAAAAGCCGGGCAGAAGTTTTTCTGCCAAAATAAGATATTTCTTTAGTAACTGATGTTACGCAGATGCCCTAAATGGGCAAAAGATTTCAGCCCCACATGGAGCGCAGCGGAATGTGGGGTTTACGGACAGATACAATCCAATAAAGCCCTGAAAGGGCGATACAAATTGCAAATGGTGGTTTACAATACAATATATATTCGGTTATACATTCGGGCGTTCTTTCAGAACTTTATTGATATGCACTTGTCTTAAAACCCCACATTCCGCTTCGCTCCATGTGGGGCTGAAATATAGCATCCTTTCAGGATTTTCCGGATAGTGTTGATATTAACCCCACATCCGCTATTCAAAAGGGATAATGGCTATTCAAAAAAGATAGCCGCTAAAAAAGAAGAATAGCGGCTAAACAAAAAGGATAGCCGCTAAAAAAGAAGGATAGCGGCTATTCAAAAAGAATAGCGGCTAAAAAAGAAGAATAGCCGCTAAACAAAAAGAATAGCGGCTAAAAAAGAAGGATAGCGGATATTCAAAAGAATAGCGGCTAAAAAAGAAGAATAGCAGCTAAAAAAGAAGGATAGCGGCTAAACAAGAAAGATAGCGGCTATTCAAGAAAGATAGCCGCTAAAAAAGAAAGATAGCCGCTAAACAAGAAGAATAGCGGCTAAAAAAGAAGAATAGCAACATTTTAAAAAGAACAACAAGTAATCATTAAATAATTAGAATAATGAATAAAAGAAACATTTTCCTGTCAGCCGCTTGTGCAATCAGTTCTTTATTTGCTTTTTCATCTTGTGATGATGAAACGTCTGTTCCGGAGCCGCCTGTGGTCACAGAGCCTTTCCAATATGTGATCGTGGCGACGAGCGAAGACGGCACGTATATTTTGCAAACAAACGACATCAGTTCCGGACAAATATCCATTGTCGGCAACGGGATAGAAACGGAAGCAGCGACCGCATGGATATTTTACGGTACGCAATACGCCTACGACTTGGTTTACCGGCAGGGAGACCCCGCGCAGGTAGCCGCTTATGAATTGGGCGCGGACGGCAAGTTGAAGAAAAGGCTCAACACTTATCAAATGCCTTCAAGATACACCACCTACGGTTATTTCGACAATTATATAACTACGGCGGTTTCCGTCACGAGAGCAGACAATACGCCCGGACTTTCGTTTAACCTGTTGGATGTAAAGACACAGTCCATAACCGAAAAAGTGATTGCCGCCGGCAATTTTACCGGAAACGGCGAGACAGCCAACCTCTCCGGCATACTCGAAGTGGGGGATAAATTCTTCACGGGTATCTGCACCACTCCTGCGGTAAATGCGGGCGGTACAACGGGCACGGCAACGGCTTATCCGGACAGCGTGTGGGTCGGTATATTCGACAGGGATTTGAATTGTACCCTCCTTCGCGACAACCGATTGAGCTATGCCACCGGTCGCTACCGTTCCGGCTACCATACCAATCTGGCGAAGGATGACAACGACAACGTCTATGTCTTTTCTTCCGCCTACGATAACCGGACAACGAAACCTTCGGGTGCTCTCCGTATCAAAAAAGGCGAAACGCGCTTTGACCCTGATTACTTTTTTGATATACAATCGCTTGCCGGCGGTCGCCATCTTTTCAAAGTATGGCATATCACGGGTGATTATTTCCTCCTCCAAATGTATAACACGCCGAACCAGACCGCCGAAGCCGTATGGAGCGTATTGGCGGTGGTGGATGTAGCCAAAAAGACGTACAGGGAAGTCAGCGGTTTACCTGCTTTGGATAAAATAGCCTCCGTTGGCTCTACCCCGTATGCCGGCGATGGAAAGATTGCTGTCCCGATTGTTTCCGACAACGAATATCCTCATCTCTACATTATTGATCCGGCAACGGCAACCGCCGCCAAAGGCTTGGAAGTCATAGCGGAAGGAATAACCGCCGTTGGCAAATTAACCTACTGATGAAAAAGATTGCTCGTATCATACACTCCAAACTTTCCGGTTGGATAGGGCTGATAATAACGGTTATCTGTTTTTCAGGTGCAACCCTTGTCTTTGAAACGGAGATAATGCAGTTGTGCTATCCTTCACGGTATTATGTGAAAGAGGTAAAGGATAAGGCACTTCCGCTTGACCGCTTGATGGAAGCCGTCAATAAACAATTGCCCGATACCTTGTCCGTTGGCAGTGTAACAATCTCATCCGATCCGGCTAAAAACTACCGGGTCGGACTTGCCGGACAAAGGACGGCTGCCGTTTATGTGGATCCCTATACCGCAGAAATACGGGATTTGCAGCTTGCGCCGCAACCGAATTTCTTTTCCGTAATGAGACGGTTGCATCGTTGGTTATTGGATGATTTCAAACATGACGGAAGTTTTTCGCTTGGGAAAACGGTAGTAGGGGTGACTACGCTTGTGATGGTCTTTATCCTGATTACCGGCATTATCTGCTGGATTCCGAAAACGAAAAAGAACTTAAAGGCAAGGCTGAAAATCAGCATTAAGCACGGATGGAAGAGGTTTATGTACGATTTGCACATTGCAGGAGGCATTTATTTTGCCGTCGTATTGTTGGCGTTGGCTTTGACCGGATTAACATGGTCGTTCAGCTGGTATCAAAACGGCTTTTACCGGCTATTCGGTGCCGAACTGCCGCAAATGCCCGCCAGAGAAATGCCTGCTTCCCGACCTCCTGCGGACAGAGGAATGTCTGCTTCCCGACCTCCTGCGGACAGAGAAAGAACTTCTTCCGGAGAAAGAAGACAAGTCAGAGAAAGTGCCAACTTCGCGGAATGGCAAAACGTAATCAATCAACTCATCAAGCAGAATCCCGATTTTATGGCACTGACCATACGGGACGGAGCCGCCTCTGTATCCTCCCCCTTTCTCATCGGCAACAGCAGAGCTTCCGACAATTATTCTTTTGATCCGCAAACGGGCACTATCACCGATATAAAATACTACAAAGACACGGACAAAGCCGGAAAGCTGCGCGGCTGGATATACTCCGTCCACGTAGGAAGCTGGGGCGGAACAATCACCAAAATCATCACCTTCCTTGCCGCTCTGTTCGGTGCAACCCTGCCTTTGACAGGATATTATATATGGTTTAAGAAATACCTTGCAAGGCGGAAAAAACTTGATGCAGTATAGATTTACGAGGCGGAAAATAACATTATTAGGAGGCGAGTAACAATATGGTTACCCGCCTCCTACATTTTTGTCACTTTTATGTAAATAATTTCGCTCCGCAGCATACACAGCATTATATTTCTACTAATTTCGCCCGCGTTTACATGAGCCACGCAGCTTGGTAAAGAATGTTACAATAATCTATAATCTATTATGTCTGAAAAATTTGGATATATATCGCAGGTGATCGGTCCGGTTATTGATGTCTCTTATGAACACAGGGAGAACGTTTTGCCAAGCATTCACGATGCGCTTCAGATTACCCGCCCGGACGGGAAAATACTCATCATCGAGGTACAGCAACATATCGGAGAAGACACGGTTCGCACGGTCGCGATGGATTCTACCGATGGTATTTCACGCGGGATGAAGGTGGTAAATCTGGGTTCCCCGATAGCCATGCCCATTGGCAATCAGGTGAAAGGAAGGCTTTTGAACGTCATCGGGCAAACCATCGACGGAATGAAGCCTGTCAGCCGCGAAGGGTCGGAACCTATCCACCGGAATGCGCCCAAGTTTGAAGATCTTTCCACGTCCACGGAAATCCTTTTTACCGGTATCAAAGTGGTCGATTTGTTGGCTCCTTATCTGAAAGGGGGGAAAATCGGCTTGTTCGGCGGTGCCGGTGTCGGGAAGACCGTGTTGATTATGGAGTTGATCAATAATATCGCCAAGAAGCACAATGGCTTTTCAGTCTTTGCCGGTGTGGGAGAGCGCACCCGCGAGGGAAACGACCTGCTTCGTGAAATGATTGAGTCCGGCGTGATCCGCTACGGCAAGGAGTTTAAGGAAAGCATGGAACGCGGCGAATGGGATTTGTCCAAGATTGATTACGAGGAGTTGGCTAAATCGCAGGCTACGCTGGTGTTCGGGCAGATGAACGAGCCTCCCGGAGCGCGTTCTTCGGTTGCTCTGTCCGGCTTGACGGTTGCCGAATCGTTCCGCGACAAGGGCGGAGACGGCGGTCGCGATATTCTGTTCTTTATTGATAATATTTTCCGTTTCACGCAAGCCGGTTCCGAAGTTTCCGCACTGCTGGGGCGTATGCCGTCAGCCGTTGGTTATCAGCCGACGCTGGCTTCGGAAATGGGAGCCATGCAGGAACGTATCACTTCCACCAAAAGCGGCTCCATTACTTCGGTTCAGGCGGTCTATGTGCCGGCTGACGACTTGACCGACCCGGCTCCGGCTACCACCTTTGCTTTCTTGGATGCTACCACCGTTCTGGACAGGAAAATCTCGGAATTGGGTATCTATCCCGCTGTGGATCCCTTGGGTTCTTCTTCCCGTATTCTGGATCCGAATGTGATTGGCGAAGAGCATTACAACACGGCTCAGCGGGTGAAACAGTTATTGCAGCGTTACAAGGAATTGCAGGATATTATTGCCATTCTCGGCATGGAAGAGCTTTCGGACGAGGATAAGCTGGTTGTCAACCGTGCCCGCCGTGTACAGCGTTTCCTTTCGCAACCGTTTTTCATGGCGGAAGCCTTTTCAGGCGTACCGGGCGTGATGGTTTCCATTGAGGATACCATCAAGGGTTTCAATATGATTATCGACGGGGAAACGGACGATTTGCCCGAACAGGCTTTCCTCAATGTCGGCACAATTGAAGACGTGAGGGAAAAGGCGAAGAAACTGACTAACGCATAATAATAATGAAAACAAAATACATTTACTTGTTTATTTCAATAACTATTGCAATATTGGTTTATTTATTTCATTTTCATTTTATCAACATTATAAATATTCCTGAATGGGTACCCTATCTGATAATTCCTGTACTTATTTATTGCTTTACAGCCTATTTTTCAGAATCAGTTTCATCCAATCCAAATAAGATTATTGCCGGCTTCAGTATAGGCATGTTGATTCCAATAGTATTAAGTAGAAATACAGAAAATAGTATTATACTGCAAAAAATAATGGCTGTTATAGTCGCCAGTGGGATAGGATGGTTGATTAATAAGAAAAGGATAAATGTTAAACGTTATCACAAACAATAAAAGAGAACCTTAGATATGTACTTGGAAATCATTTCTCCTGAAAAGACAGTCTATTCCGGCGAAGCGGATGCCGTCACTTTGCCGGGGGCTTCGGGCAGTTTCACCGTCCTTTCCAATCATGCGCCAATTCTGTCGGCATTGAAGCGGGGACAACTGCTTTACCGCACCGGAAACAAGGAGGAAGCCTTGAACGTCGAAGGCGGCTTTATGGAAATGAGAGATAACAGAATTTCTGTCTGTATTGACGGTTTATCAAAATAATTGATACAAACAAAAGTCCCGAAGGGACAAAAGATTTCAGCCCCACATGCAGCGAAGCGGAATGTGGGGTTAAGAACAATACCACAAAGGAAGTCCTGCAAGGACGACACATATTACAAATGATGATTGACAATGTAGCATATAAATTATTCGGTCGTCCTTTCAGGACTTTCCTGTCGGCGTTGCCTTTAACCCCACATTCCGCTTCGCTGCATGTGGGGCTGAAATCCGCCGTCCCTTCGGGACTTTTGCGTATGCTCTTGACACTTGTACTTCTTTTATCGGGAAGTATAGGAACGGCAAGAGCATCGGAGGAGGACGGCGGCGTAAATCCGAAGGAGGTTATTTTCGGGCACGTAACAGATGCGTATGACTGGCATATAGCGACTGTCGGAGGGCATCATGTGTCGATACCACTTCCAGTCATTGTCAGGAGTGCCGACAGAGGCTGGTTTCTCTTTTCTTCTTCCCGTCTGGCTCACGGGGAATCCTACGAAGGTTTTCATATTTCCCATGATTTGTTTCCCGGAAAGGTGGCGGAAAGGACGGCGGACGGCTCGGAAGTACGCCCCTTGGATTTGTCTTTTACCAAAAATGCCTGCTCCCTTTTCCTTTCGGCAGCTCTGTTGTTGACGGTCTTTTTAGGTATGGCAAGGAATTACAGGAGAGAGCCGTTGAAAGGCAGAGGCGGTTTTCTCGGAGTACTGGAAATGCTGTTTCTGTTTATTTATGACGACCTGATAAAGCCGTGTGTCGGGAAGGATTACAGGAAATATGCGCCCTATCTGCTGACTGTCTTTTTCTTTATCTTTTTCAATAACCTGTTGGGATTGATACCTGTTTTCCCCGGTGGGGCGAATGTGACGGGAAACATTGCCATTACATTGGTATTGGCTGTGCTTACCTTTCTTATTACCAACCTTTCTGGCACGAAGGAATATTGGAAGGAAATCTTTTGGCCTGATGTGCCGACATGGTTGAAAGTGCCCATTCCCCTGATGCCGTTGATAGAGATCATCGGTATTCTGACCAAGCCGTTTGCCCTGATGATGCGTTTGTTTGCCAATATGCTGGCGGGGCACATGGTCGTGTTGGTGCTGGTTACTCTCATATTTATATTTACAGCTATGTGGGGGGGCATTGCAGGCGGTCCGGTGGCAGTGGTTTCAGTGTTGTTTTCCATATTTATGATAGTGATTGATGTGCTGGTCTGCTTTATTCAAGCCTACGTATTCACCATGCTGTCCGCCATTTTCATAGGATTGGCGAGAGTAGAACCTCATCACGTTAAAAAATAAGGTAAGTATATGACACACATTGCAGGCATTACAATAGAAAAGGATCAATCCGGCAAGGCGCATTATGCCCGTATTGATATAAGAAAATACGGCGAACGTCTTATGCCCTTTTTTAAGGAAATAGGGATAGACACAGAAATTTCACCTTACAACAAAGAATACGTAGAAATGATCAATCAGGCTGAAAAGGATATAAAAGCCGGAAAAGGTAAAAAAATTGCCATTGACGATTTATGGAAATAATCTACTCCCCAAAAGCCCAGAAAGACATTGAAGCAATCAAAAAAAGCAGTTCAAAGGCAACGAAAAACAGATTTGAACGTATTCTGAAAAGTATTATGGATACTCCTTTTGGCGGCTTCGCAGACCCGGAACCCCTAAAATATAACCTTGCCGGAAAATGGTCGCGCGAACTTTCAAAAAAGGACAGAGTGGTTTATCAGGTAAACGAAGATGACATTTACGTACTATCCATTTTAGGACATTATAACGATAAATAATTCTAACCATTATCCCTATAACAGGGTTTCAAACCCTGTCAGGGATTGAATGGAATTTATGATAATTGATAATATACGACTATTCCTTATATTGAACTCACGTTAAAAAAATGAATGAAATATCAATTATAAGAAAAGGAAGTTATATAGATTATTTGAAAAGTGGGATTATTAGTGGATTCTTTATGGGATTTTTACTCTTCTCAATTTCATTAATAAGTAATTCTTTTTTATTATCATTGTATATGGGATTGAGTATTTGGATTGCATTTATTTTTTTCTGTGGATTGGGATTTTTTTCTGAAGAATATTATAAGCGGAAGAAAGAAATTGAAAATCTTCAATCAATAAAATATTCATTTTTGCATGAAAACAACTTTCAACTGCATAATGACTTATTTTTAGAAGGGGTCTATCAAGGATATTACATAAGAATAACACAAATAATAGAGAGGCAGATTAAAAAGAAGGATACTAAATATGATATAATTGAGGCTTTTTACACGTTTGAAAGTAATTCCAACAAAGGAAGAGAGGAATTTCTAACAGGAAATTATTTTATAGGATATTTATATTTTTCTAATCATTGCGTTGGATACAGGCCAAGGGATTGGAAAAACCCCAATTTTAAAGAAAATCTAAATGGATTAATAAGTATTTTGAAAAGAGAGAATTTAAGACCATTTTCAGCTGCTGATTGGGTGAATTCATATGGAAAAGCACTAAAAGAATTAAGAGACAAGGAAGAAGAGTCCCGTACAAAGCATATTAAAATATGGAAACTTGACATCAAACACATAAAAAACAAGCGATTGTCGAACCCTTAACTCACAATCTGCTTTTATACAGACATGGGGCTGATGTGATTGTGGGTAGGAAGCTAAAGTACATTGTAGAACAACGAAATAAAGAAATATTATGAAGGTTTTCCAAATGTGGGACAGTCAGAACGCAGTATATACATTAAAAAATTAAGAATATGTTATTAACAATTTTATTGCAAGCAGCAGCCGCTGGAGCCGGTTTGGCGAAATTAGGGGCTGGTATCGGAGCGGGGTTGGCGGTGCTAGGTGCCGGCATCGGTATCGGGCTTATCGGCAGCAGGGCTATGGAGGCTATGGCACGGCAGCCGGAGACAACGGGGGAACTCAGGAATAACATGATTGTTGCCGCCGCTTTGATTGAAGGGGTTGCATTTTTTGCCATCATTATCTGCGCTTTGGCTTTCTTTATCTAATAAACAAAAGCAATGGAACTATTTACCCCCGAACTTGGTCTGGTCGTTTGGATGCTTGTTGCCTTTTTAGCCGTATTCTTTTTACTGGCAAAATACGCATGGCCTGCTGTCATCAAGGGAGTGGAGGAACGGAAGTCGTTTATCGACCAATCGCTTGAATCAGCCAGAGACGCAAATGAACGCCTTGCCGGCATCAAACAGGAGGGCGACCAGATGCTGCATGAGGCGCACGTTGAACAGTTGCACAGACTGAAAGAAACCAAGGAAAAGTGCAACCGGCTGATTCAGGAAGCCAAAGAGCAGGCTGCTTTGGAGGCGGGAAAAATCATTGCGGAAGCCAAAGTGTCCGTTCAAAAAGAAAAGGAAATGGCTGCGCGGGACATTCACAATCAGATAGCCGCTCTTTCCATTGACATTGCGGAGAAAGTGCTTCGCAAGCATTTGGACAACCGGCCGGCTCAATTGGAATTAGTGAACAAGTTAATTGAAGAGGCGGGGCAAAAGTAAACATGAACACAGGGATTATTTCGGTTCGCTATTCTAAAGCCATTTATCAATATGCTTCGGCGCAGGGGGAGGAAACGCTCTTGTACGGGGAGATGAAACGTTTGTCGGAACAGTTCAGGCTCTTGCCGCTCTTGGACAAGGTGCTGAAAGATCCGACCGTTTCGGCAGAGACAAAAATGAAGTTGGTAACCACCGCGGCCAATGACAAAGCCAGCAACAGTTTCCAGCGCGCTTTTCAACTGGTGCTCCGGAACGGTCGTGGTGGTTACATTCAACACATTGCGCTGATGTACGACAAGGTTTACCGTAAGGAAAAGAATATCCTGACGGCAAAGCTGACGACCGTTCAACCGGCGGACGAAACGATACGGCGCGACCTTGTCCGTCTTATTCCCAAAGAGGCGGAAGAGCAAATCGAGTTTAAGGCGGCGACAGACCCTGATATTATCGGCGGCTTCGTGCTGGAAATTGAAGATATGCGGCTGGACGCAAGCGTGAAAAATCAATTAAATCAATTAAGACTAAGTATAGCGAAGCATTGACGGCTGTACGAAAATCTGCAAACAAGTATAATTATGCCCGGTATAAAAGCAAGTGAAGTTTCGGAAGTGCTGAAAATGCAACTGGAAGGGATAGATACCCGCGTCAAGTTTGAGGAAGTGGGTACGGTTCTTCAGGTGAGCGACGGCGTGGTGCGTATTTTTGGTTTGAGCAATGCCGAATCGGGGGAACTCCTGCGGTTTGATAATGGCGAAACGGCGATTGTGATGAATCTGGAAGCGGACAATGTCGGTGCTGTTCTGTTGGGGCATACGGATCAGGTGCGGGAAGGGGATACGGTGAAACGCACCAAGCATATTGCTTCCATTATGACTGGTGACGGTCTGCTCGGTCGCGTGATTAATCCCTTGGGTAAACCCATTGACGGGAAAGGCTCTATTGATGGCGAACTGCTGGAAATGCCTTTGGAACGCAAGGCTCCGGGGGTCATTTACCGCCAACCGGTAAACCAACCTTTGCAGACCGGGCTGAAAGCCATTGATGCCATGATTCCAATCGGTCGCGGTCAGCGTGAATTGATTATCGGTGACCGTCAGACGGGCAAGACTGCCATCGGTATTGACACCATCCTCAATCAACGGAACAATTTTTTGGCAGGAAACCCTGTTTATTGCATATACGTGGCGATTGGTCAAAAAGGCTCCACCGTTGCCAACATCGTCAATACATTAAAGGAAAAGGGGGCGCTTGAATATACGATTGTTGTTTCGGCGACGGCTTCCGATCCTGCCGCTTTACAGTTTTACGCTCCCTTTGCCGGTGCAGCTATCGGGGAGTATTTCCGCGATACCGGTCGCCATGCGCTGGTGGTTTACGATGACCTTTCCAAACAAGCCGTTGCCTACAGGGAAGTTTCTCTGATTCTTCGCCGCCCGTCGGGACGCGAAGCCTATCCGGGGGATATTTTCTACCTGCATTCCCGCTTGTTGGAACGTGCGGCAAAAATCATCAATAACGATAAGGTTGCCGCTCAGATGAATGATTTGCCCGATAACCTGAAAAGTAAGGTGAAGGGCGGCGGTTCGCTGACGGCTCTGCCGATTATTGAAACGCAGGCGGGCGACGTATCGGCATATATTCCAACCAATGTGATTTCAATTACCGACGGGCAGATTTTCTTGGAAACGGGCTTGTTTAATGCCGGTATCCGCCCTGCCGTCAATGTGGGTATTTCCGTGTCCCGCGTGGGAGGCAATGCGCAAATCAAAGCGATGAAGAAAATTGCCGGTACATTGAAGACCGATCAGGCGCAATACCGCGAACTGGAAGCCTTTACCAAATTCGGCGGGGACATGGACAGGGTTACACGGATGACGCTGGACAAGGGAAAGAAAAACGCTGCTTTGTTAATTCAGCCGCAATACAGCCCGATGCCTGTAGAAAAGGAAATTGCTATCATTTATGCCGGCACCAAAGGCTTACTGTTTGATGTGCCTGTTGAAAAGGTGAGCGAGTTTGAAAAGGAGTTTCTGGAAATACTGGAATTGAAATACCGTAAAGAGATTTTGGATGTACTTAAACAAGGCATTTTGAATGAAGAAGTAGAGACGTTGCTGGCTAAAATTGCTTCTGTCCTTGTCAAGAAATTCAACGAATAATGGCTTCATTAAAAGAAATAAAAGGGCGCATTGCTTCGGTGAAGTCCACGCAGAAAATCACCTCGGCAATGAAGATGGTGTCGTCCGCGAAACTGCATAAGGCGCAATCCCGTATCGAGAGTTTCCTGCCTTACGAAAGCCGCCTGACTGCGATGCTGGATGCGTTTCTTGCTTCGGAAGCGGAATTTGAGTCTCCCTTGTCGGAAGTCAGAGAGGTAAAACATTTGGCGGTCGTTGTTTTATCCTCCAATTCCACCTTGTGCGGAGCCTTCAATGCCAATATCGTGAGATTATTGAACGAAACGTTGAAGCAATACAACAGCCAACTGTGTGAATCCGTCCGGATTTACCCGATAGGGAAAAAAATAGAAGAGGCGGTCAAGAAATTAACTGTACCCGTGCAAATCATGGGAAGCTATATCCCCCTGATGGACAAACCGGATTTTGAAGGAGCCAAAGCTATAGCCGACCAATTGATTGTTGCTTTTCAAAAGCACAACATAGACAGGGTCGAATTGCTGTACAACCACTTCAAAAGCGCGGGTATTCAAATACCTGTCAGTGAACGGTTCTTGCCGGTTGATTTAGCCGTTAAAACGTCCGCCCCGCCCATTCAAACGGATTATATCATTGAGCCGGATAAAAAAGAATTGGCAGATTCCTTAATTCCCAAATCGCTGAGAAGTAAAATCTACGCCGTGTTGTTAGATTCAGCGGCAGCCGAACAAGCGGCTCGAACGGTTGCCATGCAGATTGCGACAGACAACGCCAACGATATTCTGGACGAACTGACTATCCAATACAACAAGCAACGCCAGCAATCCATCACCGGCGAACTGCTGGATATTGTGGGCGGGTCGGAGGCGTTGAAATAAACGGCTCAAACGTATCCCGCAAGTTTCATTCTGTAATTTCAACAGAATTGCCTTCGGGGTCAAGAATCACACTTTCGTAATATCCGTCTCCCGTTGTGCGCGGGTCGGACGCTACTGTGTAACCATCAGTTCTTAATTGCTCCGTCAACCGACGAACGGCTTCCCTGCTTCCGACAGAAACAGAAAAATGTGCCAATCCGGTATGTTGTTTGTTACTGTCGGGCTTGCCCGTAATGTCAGGTCTGTGCATTAATTCCAATCTGCAACCCTCCCCAAACGAAATGAAACAAGACGTGAACCGGTTTGCCGGATTGTGATAAAGCCCGCCCGCCTTTCCGCCCAAACGGATAACGTAAAAATCCTTCATGACCTCTAAATCAGCTACCCAAAGTGCTATATGGTCTATCTTCATTTCTCCTTCTTTTTTGTACATCTTTCGCGACAGTTTTTATTTTATATGGTCATCTCTGTATAGTTTCACAACGTTATTGATGGCATTCGCTCTCTTCCGCGTGAAGGGGTCAAAAGTATAATATTCTCCCTGCCTTGTAAACATAATTTGTTTTTATGAAATATTCATTATGTTTGCACGGCATAGTTCAATGAGAACTACG
>LBCX01000159.1 GCA_001657575.1 Bacteroidales bacterium Barb4 | reverse complement strand
GCGCAAATGCCCTGAAAGGGCAAAGGATTTCAGCCCCACATGCAGCGCAGCGGAATGTGGGGTTTAAGGCAGGTATATATCAATAAAGTTCTGAAAGAACGATACAAACAGCAAACGATGGTTTACAATGCAATATATTATTCTGTCATCCTTTCAGGATACCCCTAGCGGGGTCGTTCTTATAACCCCACATTCCGCTACGCTGCATGTGGGGCTGAAATCTCTTGCCCTTTCAGGGCTTCTGTGCCGCAATCGGCACCATAGTTCTTGGGGAACTACGCACTTTTATAATGTAACTTACGCTAACCGATAGATCTTATTTATTAGTAATTTAATTCTTTAACCCGGGTTTCGACCCCTTAATTCTATTTATTTATGAGAAATTATCTGTTGACCTTTGTGTTGTTAATGACCGCCGCTTTTGCGTCGCACGCGCAAGATGTGCTGATTAAAGGGGTGGTTGTTTCGGGGACGGACAATGAGCCGTTGCCCGGTGTGAATGTAGTGGTGAAAGGCACTACAAACGGGACGATGACCGACTTGGACGGTCTGTTCTCTCTGAACGCTCCAAACGGGAGCACACTGGCTATTTCCTACATTGGTTTCAAATCGGCGGAGGTTGCCGCCAACGCTTCCTCAACCATGCACATTGCGTTGCGGGAAGATTCCGAATTGCTGGATGAAGTGGTTGTGGTCGGTTACGGTATCCAGAAGAAGAGCGTTGTGAGTGCTGCCATCAGCAGTGTGAAGGCGGAGGACTTGGGCAAGGTGAGTCCTACACGCGTGGAAAATGTGCTGAAAGGGCAGGTGTCCGGCGTGCAGGTTGTGACCAATTCCGGACAGCCGGGTGCGGGTGTGAATATTCGCGTGCGCGGTACGGGTACGATTAACAACAGCAGTCCGCTTTATATCATCGACGGTATGGCGGTGGACGGCGGTATTCAAAACCTTAACCCGACGGATATAGAGTCGATAGAAGTGTTGAAAGATGCTGCTTCGGCGGCGGTGTACGGTGCACGTGCCGCCAACGGTGTTGTCCTTATCACCACCAAGACGGGAGCAAAGGGCAAGGCGCGTATCTCTTACGATGTGAGTTACGGTTTCCAAAACCCTTGGAAGAAGAAGGACGTATTGAATGCCGAACAGTACATGACGTATCGCAACGAAATGACTGTGAACGGCGGCGGGCAGGCTCTTTATACGTTGGATGAAATCGCGGCGGCAAAGGACGGGCGGATCTCTTCTACCGATTGGCAGAATGAAGTGTTTGACAAGAACGCTCCTGTTGTCAATCATCAGTTGAGCGTGTCGGGCGGTAACGACAAAGGTTCTTTCTTCCTGTCGCTGGGCTATTTCGACCAAGACGGTATCATCGGTGGCAGTCACGGTGTTTCCAATTACAACCGCTGGTCTATCCGCTCCAACAACAAATATGAGGTGCTTGACGCTGCCAAAGACAGGAGTTTTCTGAACAAGGTGACGCTGGAAAGCAATATCAGTTATGCACGTGCCAAATCGCGGGGTGTGCCGGGCGGCACGAACTCGGAGTTTGGCTCTGTGCTGGGCAGTGCCGTTGCCATGTCGCCGCTGGTTGGCGTGTATGCTTCGGAAGAAGATGCGGCTGCCATTCTGAATGACCATCCGTCGGCTATAAAGGACAAGGACGGGAGGGTGTATTCCCTTTCCCCCGGCGGATTTCAAGAGATTGTAAACCCGATGGCTTTGATGGATCGTCCGGACAGGAGCGTATTGAACGAGGATAAGTTTATCGGTTCCTTTGCCGCTGAAATTGATATATTCAAAGGCTTGAAGTTTA
Organism: Bacteroidales bacterium Barb4; assembly: GCA_001657575.1. GTDB lineage: Bacteria > Bacteroidota > Bacteroidia > Bacteroidales > Tannerellaceae > Barb7. The sequence continues at coordinate 5,161 of LBCX01000159.1, read as the reverse complement.
AGAGCAGCTACGGTTTCGACCTTGCTTTCTGGGGTACGGATGCCTACCGTTTCCCTTATTATCTGTCGGAAATGAACAGGCAGGAAAACCCGATAAATACCCGCGTTACGTCGGAAATGAACAGGGGATTTACCTGGCAGGTGGAAAATGTGCTGACCTACAACACCAATATCAACGATGTGCATAATTTCACACTCCTGCTCGGACAGTCGGGACGCAAGAACAAATCGCGCAGCTTGTACGGCGAAGACTTTGACCTGTTGGCTTACGACCCGTACATGGCAACCATCAACTCCGCCATCGCCGACCGCGAGCGGGAACGGACAACGGGCGGCACGTCAACCAGTTCGCTGGCTTCTTATTTCGGACGTATCGACTATAACTACAACGAACGGTATATGCTTCAGGCAACGGTTCGCCGCGACGGTTCGGACAAGTTCGGTATCAACAACAAATGGGGCGTGTTCCCATCGGTATCCGCCGGTTGGAATACGACCAACGAAGCCTTTATGCAAGACCGTCCGGACTGGTTCAATTCCATGAAACTGCGGGCAAGCTGGGGGGTAAACGGTAATCAAAACATTGATGCCTTTGCCTATGCAAGTCTGATGGACGGCGGGCAGAACTATTACTTCGGAACGAACAGCAACCCGACAATGTATTACGGTGTCAGCGGCGGTCGTCTTTCAAACCCCGATTTGAAATGGGAGGAATCCAAACAGACTGACTTGGGTCTTGACCTGCGTTTCTTGAACAATGCTTTGTCTTTCACGTTTGACTATTACGTAAAGCATACGGAAGGCATGTTAGCAAACCTGCCGATACCGGGCTATGTGGGAAGAACGGCTCCGATTGCCAACAGCGGCAAGATGAAGAACTGGGGAAGCGAGTTTGACTTGGGCTATCGCTTTGCCGTCAATGATTTTCATTTCGATGTGAAAGCCAATGCTTCCTATACCAATACGAAACTGATAGACTTGGGCGTTCCGCAGGGTGAAAACTCATGGGGCGGTTCGGGTGCTGCCGGTGTGGATCCCTTTATATGGGCGCGGAACGGTATGGCCTGGCCTTTCTTCAATGCCTACCGGACGGATGGAATTATCCAAAACCAAGCCGAAGCGGATGCCTACAACAGCAAGTTCGGCACGTCAGCCGTTCCGGGCGATATGAGATTCAAAGACCTCAACGGCGATAAAGTTGGCGACGGCAAACCGAATGGCAAGATTGACGACAAAGACCGCGAAATGATTGGGCGCGGCGTACCCGACTGGACATACGGACTTACCCTCAATGCCGAATATAAAGGCTTTGACCTGTACGTACTCTTTCAAGGCATCATCGGCAACGAGATATTCGACATCTCCCAACGTGCCGACATACCGGGGACAAACCGCCCGTCATGGGTATTAGACCGTTGGACGGGCGAAAACACCTCTTATACCATCCCACGTGCCACATCCAACGATACCAACCGCAACTGGCGTGCCTCCGACCTGTACCTGAAAAACGGGGATTACTGCCGCCTGAAAAACATCCAATTGGGATATACCCTTCCCGCAAACGTTGTTCGCATTGCCGGCATAGACCGATTGAGATTGTACGTAAGTGCTGAAAACCTGCTGACATTCACCGGCTACAAAGACGGTTTCGACCCCGAAATCGGTGAAGGCGACCAAGGCGTGGACAAAGGAATCTATCCCCAATCGCGCACCATTTCATTCGGAGCAAGCATAGCATTCTAACCCCACAAAGTAAAATACAATGAAAAAGAACATACTGTACATAGCCGCTGTAACGCTTGCTTCATTCGGACTGTCTTCCTGCGGCGAAGACTTTCTCACCGTCCGCCCATCAAATAAATTGGAAGCGGGAGGATCTGCCACCGTGCAATCCATTGAACAGAGCCTCGCTTCTGCCTATCAAATCCTCACGATGGACTCGTATGCCAACGGAAGCTACAACAGCCTCACGCTGATAGGCGATCTTCGCTCGGACGACCTTTTCAAGGGCGGCGGGGATGCCAACGATCAGGCATCCCTCTATTTCCTCTCCCAACTGAACAATACGCCAAGCGACGTACCCTCCGGCTGGTGGTCTATCTACTACACCGGATTGAGCCGCACCAACGGGGTCATCCTGTCCTGCGAAAACGCTACGGACGGAACAGAGGCAGAGCTGAACCGCCTTTCCGCCGAAGCGCACGTGCTCCGTGCTTTCTATGTAAGCAATCTGTGGAAACAGTGGGGAAACATACCCTACTACGAGGGTGAAATCGCCGCTCCCTACATGGCGCGACAGCATACCCCTGATGAAATCTACAAGGAAATCATGGAAGACCTTGATTGGGCTATTGAAGGAAACAAACTGCCCGCTGCCGTATCGGGTGCTCAAACGGGACGTGTTACCAAATCAATGGCGCAAATGCTGCGTGCCCGGATAGCGATGTATCAAAATGACCAATCGCGCTACAACCAGCTGTTGGCGGATATGGTGGAAATCATCAACAATCCGGCTTTCGGCTTGATGGACAACTTTGAAGAGATATTCCGTCAAAACGGCGAGTTTTGCAAAGAATCTGTCTTTGAAACCAACCAACGCCCCGAAGGGCGCGACTGGGGCAGTGCATGGAACGGATACGGAACGAACCTGCCCGCCTTTATTTCGCCGAACAGTCTGAAAGACCCGAATAAAGAGTTTCTCGGCGGCTGGGGCTTTGCACCTGTGCGTCCCGCGACATACGCCATGTTTTCTGCCGACGACCAACGCCGGGCAGCCTCCATCAACGACTTCCGCACGGGGGGATACGAATACGCCCAACGTTTCCAGAACACCGGTTTTTTCCTGCGCAAGTACGCCGCCCGTCCCGAATGTAACGTGATTATATCCGGTGCCACCGACTTGAACTTCGACAACAATCTCCGCCTCTTCCGCTTGTCCGAAGCCTATCTAAATGCCGCCGAATTAATCGTTGGCGGAGCCTCCGCTTCCGGTACACAACCGGCGCAATTCTATCTGGATGCCATAAGGAAACGTGCCTTTGGCGACAAGTTCGAGCAGAACAAAGTACCTGCCACATTGGAAAACATCAAACAGGAACGCCACCTCGAATTTGTAGGCGAAGGTCTCCGCTACTGGGACTTGGTCAGATGGGGTGATGCCGCGCGGGTACTGACGGAAAACCTCCCCGAATTTTCATCCAGCCGGACATGGGATCCCGCCACAGACAAATACCTCCCCATCCCGCAGGGCGAAATAGACAAAACGGCAGACATGGGCGAATATGAACTGAAACAGAATCCGTATTAAATACGGTGGTAGAGACGCAAGATTTTGCGTCTCTACTGTTTTACGGACGTGCGATTGTTTACATTTGCCCGCCGCAAAATGATATGAAGCACCTCAAATTTAAGAATACAATATGAATCCCACCCCTTCACAAAAAGTCTCATTCAGGGAGAAAGTCGGTTACAGCCTGGGCGACGGCTCGGCGAACCTGATTTTCCAGATGATGATGATGTTCCAGTTGTTCTTTTATACGGACGTGTTTGGGATAAAGGCGAGTGCCGCCGGCATGATTCTGCTGGCTGCCCGTTTCTTCGATGCCTTTGTGGATCCGGCGGTGGGTATTCTTGCCGACCGCACCAACACCAAATGGGGGAAATACCGCCCCTGGCTGTTGTGGACTGCCCTGCCGTTTGCCGTATTCTTCGTGCTGGCGTTTACGACACCGGACTTGTCGGAACGCGGGAAGATTATTTACGCCGGAGTTACCTACATACTGCTGATGTCCGTTTATTCGTTCAACAATACGCCCTATTCCTCGCTGAGCGGGGTGATGACGAGCGATATAAACGAGCGGACAAGCATCTCCTCCATCCGCTTTGTGACGGCTACGGTTGCCACGTTTGTGGTGCAGGGGCTGACCCTGCCGCTGGTTACCAAATTCGGCGGCTCTCCTGTTTCGTCCAAAGGCTGGCTGTGGACAGTCAGCCTCTTTGCCGTTGCAGGGCTTGTGCTGATGATTATTACCTTCTTCTCGGCAAAGGAGCGCATCACGCCGCCGGTCAATCAGAAGACCTCCGTCAGGCAGGATTTCAAGGATGTTTGTTCCAGTCGTCCGTGGCGGGCGATGTTCGTGCTGACGCTGTTCCTGTTCATCACTCTGGCGATGTGGGGGAGCGGCATGTCGTACTACTTCAATTATGTGGTTGACAAGGATGCCCTGTTCGCCTTTCTCGGAAGTGTCGGGCTGGTCGGCATTGAGGGAGGAGCGATGGGCGCAGGGCATACCTTCCTTGATGCCTTCGGTTTGATTGTCTATGAGCCGTCCAAAGTGTTTGCCGTAGGTTTCAGCCTTTTCAATATGATCGGGCAGGTTGTTACGCTTGCCGGGGTGATACTGCTGTCGCAGTCCCTGTCCGGTGTTTTCGGGAAGCGGAATGTGTTTATCGTCTGCCTGTCCTTTACGGCACTGTTCACCGCCCTCTTCTTCGCTGTCCCGCCGGACAGCATCAAAACCATCTTTCTCCTGAACATATTAAAGAACGTGGCGTATGCCCCGACCATCCCGTTGCTTTGGGCAATGATGGGCGATGTGGCTGACCATTCCGAATGGGTGAACCATCGCAGGGCAACGGGATTCGTATTTGCCGGCATCGTGTTTGCCTTGAAAGCAGGTCTCGGCTTTGGTGCTGCCATTTGCGGGGGCATCATCGAGTCCTTCGGCTTTGCAGCCAACACCATACAGTCCGACTCTGCCGTTGTCGGCATCAAACTGACCGCCAGCCTGATCCCCGCCGCCACCTTCGCCATAGGCGTCATTGCCCTGTTCTTCTATCCCATATCCAAACGGCTGAACGAACAGGTGCAGGCGGAATTAAATGCCCGCAGAATGTCCTCTAAACAATGAAATAACGGATGTTTCGCAAATGCCCCGAAAGGGCAAAAGATTTCAGCCCCACATGCAGCGCAGCGGAATATGGGGTTTAAATAAAGCCCTGAAAGGGTGATACAAAACGCAAACGATGGGTCTACAACGCAATATATATTCGATTATTATTCGGTCGTTCTTTCAGGACTCCCTTGGCGATATCGCCATTAACCCCACATTCCGCTCCGCTACATGTGGGGCTGAAATCTCTTGCCCCTTCAGGGCATCTGC
>LBCX01000484.1 GCA_001657575.1 Bacteroidales bacterium Barb4 | reverse complement strand
GGGGAGGGATTTTATTGTACTATACTGATGCAAGCGGGAGTTGGAAACGGTAGATGGAAGCAAGGGTTTTTCACTTGGGATAATCGGGGATTTTGAGCGTAACAGCTGATACGGGCAGGGTAGTCAGTTCAAAATAAGTTTTGGCAAAACAGTTAGAAAACAGTTAGAAGGGGAAAAAGAAAGAGGTTAGATTTGTTGTCTAACCTCTTGTCTTTTAGTTGTCGGGGTGAGAAGATTCGAACTTCCGACCACACGCCCACCAGACTCCTCTTCGACCCGCCCATAGGACGCCTCTTCGCCACACCCCTCGAAGGTAACCTCGCACCCGTAGCCCCCCTCGTCAAGGACGGCGACACCATCGCACTCCTCTCATCCCTCCTCCAACCCAAAACCACCATAATACCCTTGCCCCTCCCGTCCTATCCCGCAACGGCAACAAACATGGCTTCGGGCGTCATCCGCATCACCGTCCCCGACATTCCCGCCGGTGCCCTGCCCCGCGGCTCACTCACCGACTATACGACCCTGCTGGGAAGCGTACTCTCCCTTGCCTGTGTTTCCATCAGCGGCAGCAACTACACCTTTGCCCTGCCCGACGGATGGAATTCTGTGAATCAGGACAAAGGCGACCCGCAAACCATTACCCTGTGCGATGCCGACAACATCCCCTTCCTCGAAATAACCAACGTAGCCACCCGCGATATCAGGCAAACCCAAGAAATATAATCGCATTCCCGGTAGGGGCAACCCTCGTGGTTGCCCCCGTGGTTGCCCCCCTCTCCGTAATCCCCGCTCTGCATAAACCACACCCCCTGCATTCAGGCATAGCTAATTAAGGATATTTAGCGTGCCGTTTTGATAATGCATGAATAATAACACTGATATTTCCAGCATTACTGCTTTCTTGGAACAGCATTCGGACTTTCTTCTTGTTTCTGCCAAAAAGTGCCTGTACAAACTGTTGCATCCTTCCGCTGTAAAGGTTTCCGCTTTGGTTTGCAGATGCTTTTCTTGGGGTATGATGCTCCCGTAAGGTTTCCGGTAATTGCCTGCAATCCTGTTCATGCCGTGATGCTTTATTTTGTTCCAAAACTTTCCGGCTGTTTGACCGCTTCTGTCCCCGATGACAAAATCAGGGAACCGTCCTCCCGTTCCGTCAACGGCAATCCAAATTTGTTGACAGTTTTTTTTGAACCGGCACAAGCGTGCATTTCATCAACTTCTGCCCTCTCTGTTTTTTACTTTCCAAATGAAGCGCCGTGTTTCTTTCTCGAATTTCCTGATTCAATTCAAGACTGAAACGTTGCTTACACCT
>LBCX01000483.1 GCA_001657575.1 Bacteroidales bacterium Barb4 | reverse complement strand
ATATAGTTCTGCAACAGTTAACAAAGTATTGTCTTATGGCGGCAACTTAGAATTAGCGAATAAAATCACTGGTTTAGAACATTCACCACTTGGTGATAAAATTACCCAAGCATTCAACGCATGACACACTGCTCCTACAGAGAATACGAAAGCTACCACCCACGCGGCCTTAGTAGCCCTTGTGCCGGAATTTGTCGCGGAACTAACTAAATTATTTTCCGATACTACTGCCGTGACTTTGGTGCAAGGTGCCGCCGACCGTGATTCGACCCAATTAATTTTCTCTAATTTATCAGCAACTATTAACGAAGTCGAAACCGTTGTCTTAACCATCATCTCACTCATGGTTATTATTATCATTATGTTAATCTCGGTGATGTTAATTGGTGATTCCAAGAAACTTGCCGCTATTCTAAAATCACTCGGTTATAGTGACCGCGATAATGCCTTATCATTCTTAGCGATTTACATCCCCGTCATTATCATTGGTTTAGCAATTGCGGTTCCCCTATCGATCGGAATTCTCGTCGCTTTCCAAGCGGCCATCTTTAGTGGGGCGAATATCATGATTCTCGCTGGGGCGAGTTGGTCATACTTCTTGATTGCGACCGGCGCAGTCTTAGGAGTGTTATTGATTGCGGGGTTTAGTGGTTATTGATCATTACGTCACGACCGTTTAGTGGATATGATAAAGTAGGTATTTATGGAAAAAATAACAAAACAAAAAAATATGCAGATTGGTGAATTGAACCGAAAGTTAACCGAAGCTCGGGCAATTTTAGCAAGCAATTCTGTGGCATTAATTAGTTTACAAAAAGCTGTGGATGCGATTCGAGTGACTGATATGGCGTCTTATAAAGCCAAACAAGTCGAAGTGGCAAAATTAGTCAATCACATTTGTGAAGACAACAAACTACAAGCTTTAACTACCAAATACCGTTACGACATTAAGCGTCGTCAACTGTCTACTAATCCCACCGATCAAACTAAATTAACCCCAGAAGAATTCTACGAGTTTGTGAAATATGCCGAAGACACTAACGAAGCAACGGCGGTCCCTTTTCGGCCGCTGATAGTGACACGTATTAATAAAGCAGTCAAGAAGTCGGCTGCATTACAGTTAAAATTAGATTTTGTTATTGGTATCGCATCTCATCAGGATGATACCAAAGCTAAATATTGAACTAAAAAAGCTGACAAGATTCGTAAAGATGTGGAATATTACGATGACTACGTCAAGCAATTAAAATCTTCTTTTGCCGCGCGTTTCCATGCTAAATTAATTACCAAACTAGAACATGTTAAATTAAAAACATCAATTG
>LBCX01000158.1 GCA_001657575.1 Bacteroidales bacterium Barb4 | reverse complement strand
AGGATGGTGATAATTACCTGCATGGCACCTGTAAACCAGACCGTAAACACTTCCCACAGACTGCCGAAAGCCTCCACGCTCCGCTCTACGCCTATATATCCCCATCCTTCCGTTGGCATCACGCGGTTCAGGGCAAAAGCGATAACGAATGCCATGCCGATGCGCAGAGCGTTCATTCCCCAAAACGTAGAGCCGGTCTTGCCCTGTATGGTGGATTCCACGATAAGGTTGTGCGAGGTCAGGCACATCAGAGCCAGTATGGTCGCCTCCCGCAAACCCAGCGACGTGGTGGCAATCAAGGCAATGGAGGTATATAGCGGACAGAAACAACTTGTGAGGAAAATGACAGCCGTTTCCGCCGGCAAACCGATAGCCGAAAAGACGGGCGACAGATAGACGGAGAACGTCTCCAACCATCCGAAGTATTGCAGCAACATTACCAGCAGGGAAACAGGAAGAATAATCTTCAACAGCCAAACGCATGTCCTCCCCGCTTTGGGCAGGGCGGAAAGCACACATTTCCAACTGCGCGAAAGGGTATCAGCCATTGTATTGCCCGTTAATCGTTATTTCTTAAACGCCCTGTCCATCTCCCGCCTATCGTCCCGTTCGCGGATGGATTCCCGCTTGTCGTACTCCCGCTTTCCTTTGGCAACGGCGATGACCAGCTTCGCCAGTCCCCGGTCGTTGATAAAGAGGCGGACAGGGATAACGGTGAAGCCGTTGTTGCGTGCCGCACTTTCTATCTTGCGTATTTCTTTTTTGGAAAGGAGCAGTTTGCGGTCGCGGCGGGCTACGTGGTTGTTATACGTGCCGTAGAAGTATTCGGCAACGTACATATTCTTCACCCATATCTCACCTTTTTCCGCAATGCAATAGGTGTCCACGAGGCTTGCCTTTCCCAAGCGGATGGACTTTATCTCCGTGCCGGTCAGCACCATACCGGTCGTGTATGTTTCGAGCAATTCGTAATCGAACGTTGCCCGCTTGTTCTTTATCTGTATGTTATTGCTTATCTTCTCTTTCATTTTCCGGCGCGTTAGTATCTCTTAAAATCTCATTCCCGGCATCAACAGGGACAGTATCTCCCGTATGGCATAAGGCATAATCAGCAGCACAGCCGTCACCGTTCCGACAAACCTCAGCCTGCTTTTTTCTTCCGTTTTCAAATAAACGCCAGTGCCTTCCCAAATAATGTAAAACGTATATACTGTAAACATGCGCAGAAAGAAAAACTCCGGCACCAGCATTAACACGGCATTCAGCACAAGCATCAGGGAAGAAGCGTATCCGACAAAACGCTGCCACAAAGCCAAGTCCTTTTCCATTTTGAAACGACTGTATCCCAATTCATTGAGCAGATAAGCCGACAGAAAGAATCCTCCGAAAGCGGCAACCAGCTCGCGTATAGAAGCCTTCAACGCCAACTCTGTATCAAATCCTTTATGCGTAAACACCGCTCCCAGAAAAGCTGCCACGGTAAGCATCCCGATCAACGGATAGACAAACCGCGAAAGGACATCCTCTTTCCCTTCCTCCTCCTGCGCCAGCATATCCCATGCTTTCGCCGGTTGGGTCACGATTAGAACGATACGGTTGAAAATATCTTTATACATTGTATTCGGCAGGTTTATGCTACATACGGGCGGCTACTTTTCGCGGATGAAGATGTTAATCGGCGTACCGCTAAAGTCCCAGTTTTCACGTATCTTGTTTTCAAGGAAACGTTTGTAAGGGTCTTTAATCCATTGGGGGAGGTTGCAGAAGAAGGCGAAAGAAGGGATACTGCCGGCGGGCAGCTGGGTGATGTATTTTATTTTGATATACTTCCCTTTCCATGCAGGGGGGGGGGTGTTTTCAATGATGGGTAGAAGGACTTCGTTCAGCTTGGCGGTCGTTATGCGCTTGCGCCTATTGTCATGCACTTCCTTAGCCGTTTCCAATACTTTGAAGATGCGCTGCTTCGTCACCGTAGAGATGAAAAGGACAGGGAAATCGGTAAAGGGGGCGAAGCGTTCGCGGATAGCGTATAGGTAGGTATCTATCACGTTTTTGTCCTTGTCTTCCACCAAGTCCCATTTATTGACGCAGACAACCAAGCCTTTGCGGTTCTTCTGCACAATGGAGAATATGTTCAAATCCTGACTCTCAATGCCGCGCTCGGCGTCAAGCATGAGTACACAGACGTCTGAGTTCTCAATGGAACGGATGGAGCGGATAACAGAATAGTATTCCAAATCTTCATTCACCTTGCCCCGCTTGCGGATGCCAGCGGTATCAACCAGATAGAAGTTCAGTCCGAACTTATCGTATTTGGTATAGATAGAGTCGCGCGTTGTGCCGGCTATGTCGGTGACGATGTGCCGGTCTTCGCCGATAAAGGCGTTAATCAGGGAGGATTTTCCGGCATTGGGGCGACCGATAACGGCGATACGCGGCAGGTCGTCCTGAAAGTCTTCGGCGGCGTTGCCCGGTATGATTTCCACAATCCTGTCCAGCAAGTCGCCCGTAGAAGAGCCGTTGACAGCCGACACGCAGAACGGGTCGCCCAAACCGAACGAGTAGAATTCGGCAGCATACGCATGACGTTCAAACGAATCCGCTTTATTGGCTACCACTATGACCGGCTTCTTTGAGCGGCGCAGGATAGCGGCGACAGCCATATCCAAGTCCGTAATCCCGTTCATAATATCCACCACGAAAAGGAGGACATCCGCTTCCTCAATCGCCACGCGCACCTGCTTATTGATTTCCTCTTCAAATACGTCCTCCGAGTTCACCACCCATCCGCCGGTATCAATCAACGAGAATTCACGCCCGTTCCAATCAACCTTTCCGTACTGGCGGTCGCGGGTTGTCCCCGCTTCCTCATCCACAATGGCCTGACGTGATTCGGTCAGGCGATTAAACAGGGTGGACTTCCCTACGTTGGGCCTTCCAACGATTGCTACTATATTTCCCATATTTTATTTACCGGTTTAAGGGGACAAGTGCTAAGGTTCACGCATCTCCTTTCTTTTCTAAAAATCAGCTCGTTACCATTAGAAGCCTCGTCACCCGACCTTTGCACCTCATGTGTAACGACCTTTGCACCTCATGTGCAACGACCGTTGCACCTCATGTACAACGACCGTTGCGTCCAACACGGAAAGACCGTTACCTGTTAGTTTTCACGCATCCATTTCTTGCCTCTTGGCGTATAAGTCCATAAATAAAATGCCAAGACTATAAGACCAAATGAACTCCATACAATAACAGCTTCACTCATAATTATCTCTCCTCCGTTTTAATTAATCTTGATCCAAAGAACAAACATAGACTTGCTATTATTCCTCCCACTACATAAATCCACCATCCGTCACCGATATCTCTAATCAGAGAGGACAGCAGCACGCCGGTAACAACGTACTTGGCTATATCCATCAGCCATTTGCCAAATTCTTTCTTCATAGTCACACATATTTATTGGTTCTCGTTTTTCAGTCTATGCTATTCCAACTGGTAGCCGAAGGCACGCAATATGTTATCACGGTTTCGCCAGTCCTTCTCCACTTTGACGTACATTTCAAGGAAAACCTTCTTTCCGAAGAATCGTTCGATGTCTTTCCGTGCCATTGTGCCCACTTTCTTTAATGCCTGCCCCCTATGACCTATCACAATCCCTTTCTGCGAGTCACGCTCCACGATGATTAAGGACTTGATACGGATTAGTTCCGCTTCTTCCTCGAACATCTCCACCACCACTTCTACTGCATAAGGGATTTCCTGCTGATAATACAAGAGTATCTTTTCGCGGATGATTTCGGTTACAAAGAAACGGGCAGGCTTGTCGGTCAGTGCATCTTTCTCGAAATAAGGGGGGGATTCGGGCACTAACGCTTCTATCCGCTGCTTGACATAGTCTATATGGAAATTGGAAAGGGCGGCAACGGGTATGATTTCTGCTGCGGGAAGTATTTCTTTCCAACGGGCGGTAAGGTCTTCCAAATCCTTTTGGTTGGTCTGGTCTATCTTGTTGATAAGGAGCAGGACGGGTGTGTCCGTTCGTTTGACCCGTTCAAGGAAAGAGGCGTTCTTGTCGATTTTCTCTATGACATCGGTCACGTATAGCAGGACATCGGCATCACCCAATGCCGATTGCGAGAAGTTGAGCATGGACTGCTGCAACTTGTAGTTGGGTTGCAGGACACCCGGCGTGTCCGAATATACGATTTGCATATCATCGGTATTCACAATGCCCATGATACGATGGCGAGTGGTCTGCGCTTTTGAGGTGATGATGGAGATGCGTTCCCCCACCAGTCGGTTCATCAGCGTTGACTTGCCCACGTTGGGATTGCCCACGATGTTTACAAATCCCGATTTATGTTTTCTTTCCGTCATAAGCCCATTTAAGGTAGAGAGCACCATAGACAAAGCCGGCACCGAAAGCCGCCAGTATGAGGTTGTCCCCCCGCTTGAGCCTGTCTTCCCATTCCCACAAGCACAAGGGGATGGAACCGGAACTTGTATTACCGTATTTATGTATGTTAATCATTATCTTTTCTTCGGGAACGCCCAAGCGTCTGCCGGCAGCATCAATGATGCGTTTGTTAGCCTGATGAGGCACTACCCAGTCGATTTCCTCGTTTGTCAGCCCATTGCGTTCCACAATTTCCGCCGCTACGTCCGCCATATAGGAAACGGCGTATTTGAAGACATGCTTTCCGTCCTGATAGACGGCGTGCAAATGCTGGTCAACCGTTTCGTGGCTTGAAGGATAGGCAGAGCCGCCTCCTTTCATAATCAGGTGCATGAGACCGGAGCCTTCTGTTCGCAGGATGCTGTCCATGAGACCGAATGCTTCCGTTGTCGGCTCCAACAGGAGTGCACCACAACCGTCGCCAAACAAGGGTGCCGTATTCCGGTCGGTGTAGTCGGTAATGGACGTCATCTTATCACCGGCAACGAGTATCACCTTTTTGTATCTTCCCGTGCGGATATAATTTGATGCCGTTTCCAAACCGTAGATAAAGCCCGAACAGGCTGCCTGCAAATCAAACGTCAGAGCATTTACGCACCCCGTTTCATAACTGATAACGGATGCTGCCGTGGGGAAGAAATAATCCGGCGTGGTTGTTGCACATATCACCGCCTCAATCTCTTTCGGGTCTGTCGCCGTCTTTTCCAGCAACTGCCGCACCGCCCGTATGCCCATATAGGAAAGCCCCAAGTGGTCGCCCCTGAGTATCCTCCGTTCCTTGATGCCTACCCGCGTGGTAATCCACTCGTCGGAAGTATCCACCAGTTTCTCAATATCAGCGTTTGTCAATATATCATCCGGAACATAACCACCTACTCCGGTAATCATCGCGTTCAATCTCTCCATATTGCGTAACTCTTTTTATTTTGTCAGGATTAGTAAGTATAAAGAAGCCCTAAAAAAACATTTTAGGGCTGTTGTTCTTTACTCCTTCACAAAAGAGAACTGCCTGCTATACGGCGGCTTCTTTTTCGATTGCCAACTTACCTCTGTAGTAGCCGCATTCACCGCATACGGTATGGTAAAGATGCCATGCGCCGCAGTTGGGGCATATAGCCATTGTGGGGACGACAGCCTTGTCGTGAGTTCTTCTCTTGGCTGTTCTTGCATGACCTTGTCTTCTTTTAGGATGTGCCATTGTTTAATTTATTTAATTGTTTTCATTTTCTATTATTCCTTTCAGGGTGTCCCAACGCGGGTCGGCTGTGGCAGCTGTATTATCGTCAGTGGGAATGTCGTCACCCTCCGTATCATCGTCACCAAAATCATCGTCCGCATCCGAAGTGTCACGGGCAGTATGCTTCTTTAACTTCGAAGACATATTTTTATTGCATTTACCCGGTGCATGTATATGCTTCATCGGGACGGATAAAGCGATAAACTCGTAGAGAAACCATGCAATGTTGATAGAACCTTCGTCTTCGGGTATGACCACTACTTCATCGCTTTCTTCGGCATACTCTTTACCGAACTTTACAATCAAACGGTTTCGGGTATCTATCGGCAGATCCATATCGTCAAGGCATCTGTCGCACGACACTTTGACCGTTCCTTGCAATTGAAAATCCAGTTCAAAAGCAACAGCTGTCCGTTTCACCGTCAGTGTTGCCTGCACCTTTCCTTTCCGGACTTCATCCCCGTCAATATTGGCGAAAAACGTGTTCCCAAGCAGATAGTCAAATGTATTTGACTCTTGTGTGAACCCCTTCAAGTCCACCTTATATATATCGAATTTACCCAAAATCTTCTTACGTAAAAAACGTGGCAAAGGTATAAAGAACAAAACACCAAGCAACACATGATTGTTTTATTTAAGCGGTCATTTTGACCTTTAATCACGCACCTTAGTGCTGTTGCTTGTTTATTTATACTTTACGGCATAGGATTGTGTGGCAAACAAAGAAGAAGACGGAGGGATAAAAAGCAGGGGGTATGGGGCGGTACAGCCTTTCGAAAAGTTGATTCAAATAAAAAAGCCTTTTTTTGTAATAGGCAAGTAATAGGATCGTAATAGGCAGGTAATAGAAATGTGCCGATCAGGAGACAGATAGTCAGGAGGAGTAAGATAGGGAAGTGTTATTTTGACAGAAAGCGTATGGAAGGAATGTCGTATTTTGACAGGATACGGCAGAGAAACAGTGACTTTTTGCCAAGTAACATGGGTGAAACTGGGTGTTCTTATTACATATTATAAGGAAAACGGGGTTGTTTTTTGGGCATTGCTAATTAAAAACATGTATCGTTCTATTTCGATAATACATTAATAATAAAATAGATAGTTCTAACATTTCTATCTTTTTGGAATAGTATTTTGATTTTCTTATAATATGAAATGAGAGAAAGTCCTAAAATAACGCGAGTTCGACATAAGAGCTGGAAATTACGGCTTGCAGGATGTCCCGAAGGGACAAGAGATTTCAGCCTCACATGAAACGAAGCGGAATGTGGGGTCAATAGAAC
>LBCX01000482.1 GCA_001657575.1 Bacteroidales bacterium Barb4 | reverse complement strand
TTATTTGTGTCATATCGTCGCGGGGGCAGCGACTGTACAGTCGCGGGGTACGAAACCGTGCAGTCGCGGGGTGCGAAACCGTGCAGTCGCGGGGTGCGAAACCGTGCAGTCGCGGGGTGCGAAACTGTACGGTCGCGGGGTACGAAACCGGCAAATTAAATGGGGGTATCTGCGCAGCATCAGCTTTTCACTCTGAGTTGTACGGGATAACTGATCACACGTGCCTGCTTGAGAAGTTTTAAGGAGCCTGCCACGTACTGCGTAACGATCTCTATCGTATAGAGTCCGGGAGCGAGGTTGTCGGGGACGCGGACACTGAGCAGTCCGGGCGTGTTGATGTTTATTTCCGTGGCTTTGATACGGTCGCCAAGTATATTGATAAAGTAGAAGCCGATGTCTGCGCCCGTGCCTGCAATTTTGAGTTTGCCGCCGGAGACGTGGATATCGTGTCCGGGTGTAAGGATTTCATCTATCAGCTTGGTGACTACGTCAAAGATTTGATCGACAAATCCCTGTACGTTGGCGATGCCCTGAATGCTCACGGCAACGGTTTCATCAATCAGCTTGCGCAACTTGTCGCGCGTGCGGAAAGAAATGCGGAACTGGTGCTTTTCCTTGTCAAAGGGTTCATTAACGGAGTTGTAGGTGCCGCTGATGCTGGGATGAATGCTGAAATAACCGAAATTGATGGAGAAACCGTCCAAGAGCTGATGGATAGCCTGATTCATAAAACCGTGCACATAACGCAGCATGTCGTCATAATTGCCCGTCACGTCGCCGCGGCTGATGGAATCCGCGCTGACTTCTTCAATACCAAGCAGTGCCTCGGCTTCCGCCTTTGCCACAAACTTTCCTTTTATATCCTTGAGATGGTTCGGATACAACCATGCCTTGATGGTGTGCATCGTTTCTGTCACTTTTTGACCGATTGTTGCCATAAGATTTAGTAGTTTGGAGTTAGTAAATTGAAGTTTGGAGTTAGTAGTAAGTAGTTTGGAAGAACCCCTAACAGGGTTTGAAACCCTGTTAGGGGTAGGTTATGTACCAAGTCCCCGTAGAACTATGGTGCCTTTTTTTAGGCGCTGCGGGCGCATAAGCCCTGAAAGGGCAAGAAATTTCAGCCCCACATGCAGCGTAGCGGAATGTGGGGTTAATGGAACGGGCGACCCAATGAAATCCTGAAAGGATGACCGAATAATATATTGCATTGTAAACCATTACCTGTATTTGTATCGCCCTTTCAGGGCTTTGTTTGTATGTACCCGTCTATACCCCACATTCCGCTGCGCTCCATGTGGGGCTGAAATCTTTTGCCCTTTCAGGG
>LBCX01000157.1 GCA_001657575.1 Bacteroidales bacterium Barb4 | reverse complement strand
GAGCCGATGCCGGAAGAGAGGGAGGCGGGCAGCAGTCCGGCTATGGCAACCACGGCGGTCATCATGACGGGGCGCAGGCGGTGCGAGGCACCGGATACGACAGCTTCTTTCAGGGCAGTTCCCCGACGGCGCAATACGTTGATATGCGAAATCATGATAACGCCGTTTTGGATGGATACGCCGAAAAGGGCGATGAAGCCGACGGCAGAGGAGACGTTGAAGGTCATGCCCCGAACGTTCAGCGCGAGCATTCCGCCAAAGACTGCCAAAGGCAGCATGGAGATGAGCAGTCCCGCCTGCCGGAAATCGCGGAAAGCACCGTAAAGGAGCAGGAACATGAATGCCAGCACCAGCGGAACGATGACCGCGAGGCGCGAATAGGCGCGGCTTTGATTCTCAAACTGCCCGTCCCAGCGAATGCGGTAGGCGGTGCGGTCGTAGCGGACGGTCTCCCTTATCTTTTCGTTTGCCTCTTGCAGGAAAGAGGTTAAATCCCGCCCGCGCAGATTGATGCGAACGGTCAGATGGCGGCGGTTCATTTCGCGGGAAATGGTGCTTGCTCCGGTGAGGGTGCGGATGTCGGTCACTTGCGACAGCGGTATTTTGGCTCCCGAAGTGGAAGTGAGCATGAGGCTGCCTATTTTCTCCGGCGAGTCGCGATACGCCTCGTTGTAGCGGCATATCACGTCATACACCTTGCTGCCGATAAAAACCTGCGAAACGGCTTTGCCGCCAACGGCTACTTCAATCAGTTCCGCCACGTCCGCCATGTTCAGTCCGTAGCGAGCTATCTTGTCGCGGTCGGCGGTGATTTGCAGTTGAGGCAGAGGCGGCTCCTGTTCGACGGCTACGTCGGCGGAGCCTTTTATCTGCCGGATGACGGCGGCTGCTTCTTCGGCTATGCGGCGTGTTTCGCTCAAGTCTTCGCCATAGACTTTCACGGCTAAATCGCTGTGCGAGCCGGCTATCTGGTCCATGACCATGTCGATGATGGGTTGCGAGAAGCCTACGCCATAGCCCGGCATGGTTGCGAGGTCGGCAGCCATATCATTGATAAGGTCGCTTTTACGCCGTCCGTGCTTCCACGTTTCGTAGGGCTTCAATCCGATGGAACATTCCACGTGCGAGGTGGTGAAGGCTTCCGCTCCCTCGTCGTCGCGACCGACCTGTGTCATTACATACGTCACTTCCTCGTAGCCGGACAGCCGCCGGCGCAGAGTGTCGCTCATTTCACGTGCTTTATCCAGAGAAAGTCCGGGCGGCATTTGCACTTGCAGCCAGATACCCCCTTCGTCCAGCGGAGGGAGGAAGTCTTTTCCCACCGTTGTACTTAGAATAATGACGGCGACCAAGACGGCGGCTATCGGAGCGAATACCTGTGCCGGTCGGCGCATGATTGCCGCCGTCTGCCGTTGGTATTGCGCCGTCAGTTTCGCCAGCCAGCGGTTGCGATACACCTTTTGCGGCTTTCGGTAAATGGCAAAGGCGATGCCCGGTATCAGCAGCAGGGCAACCGCCAACGCGCCCAGCAGGGCATACCCCACCGTGAAAGCCATCGGCGTGAACAATTTCTTTTCAATCCGCTCGAAAGCGAACAGCGGCATATAGGCAATGATGATTATCAGCGTGGCAAAGAAAACGGGCTTGGCAACTTCCATGATGCGGCGGACAACGGAGGCTTCCTCCAACGGTGCCGCCTCATCGTCTTCCCGCTTTTTCAGAATCGTTTCCATCATCACAATCGAGCCGTCCACCAATATGCCGAAGTCCACCGCTCCCAGCGAAAGCAGGTTGGCGGGAATATCGGTCAGGTACATCAGGATGAAAGCAACGAGCAGCGACAGGGGAATGGTGACGGCAACAAGCAATGCGCCCCGCCAGCTGCCGAGGAAAATAATCAGGATGGCAACCACCAGTATCATTCCGAAGAACAGGGTGTGAGAAACGGTGTGCAAGGTTGTATCCACCAGATTTGTCCTGTCCATGAAGGGGTGGATTTTCACGCCTTCGGGCAGGATTTCGCTGTTGAGTTCATCAACGGCTTTGTGCACTTCCGCCAATACCTGCGAGGGGTTTTGATAGCGCAGCATTTGGATGATGCCTTCCACGCCGTCGGGATAATCGCGGACGGGGTCGATAAAGCCCAAGATGCCTTTGCGTTCGAGGTTGCCGTATTTCAGGGTGCCGATGTCGCTCAGGTAAACCGGCACACCGTTCACGGTCTTTACGACGATGTTCGCCATGTCGCGAAGGTCGCGGACAAGACCGATGCCGCGCACCACGTAGCTCAAATCGCCGCGATCAATCATGCTGCCGCCGGCATTGCTGTTGTTGCGCCCGATGGTTTCCGTCACTTCCGAGAGCGAAAGATTGTATTTGTCAAGCTTTACGGGGTCAATCTCAATCTGGTATTGGGTGGTGATGCCGCCAAAGTTGCTGACGTCCGCGATACCGCTGATTTGCCGCAGGCGGGGAATGACCACCCATTTGTTCAAGTCGGTCAGATCGCGCAGGGAACGGGTGTTGCTTTCTATAATATAACGGTAGATTTCTCCTGTGGGCGAAGTGAGCGGGTTCAGTTCCGGACGGGCGTCGTAAGGCAGATCGACGTTGTTGATGCGTTCCGTCACACGCTGCCGCGCCCAATAATCATCTTCCTCGTCATTAAAAACCAGCATGATGATGGACAATCCGAAGGTGTTCTTGCTGCGCATCACGTGCAGGTTGGGGATGCCGTTCAATTCCCTTTCCAGCGGAATGGTAATCTGCTGCTCTATTTCTTCGGCGGCAAGACCGGGTACCTGCGTCACAACCTGCACCGTCACATCGGCTATATCCGGATAGGCATCCAGCGAAAGCTGCGTCCATGTATAAACCCCGAAAACGGAGACAATGGCAAAAACAGTGGCAACCAGCCAACGGCGGTTGAGAAGCGAGGCTATCAGCTTTTCCATATCAGTTGCCCGTTAAATAAATGCCGCCGCCGGAGACAATGACCTCGCCAGCCTGCAAGCCTTCGCTAACGACCGATTCGCCCTGTCCTGCTGTCGCAGCCTTGACAAAGCGTTTGAGGTATCTGTTCCGCCCGACTTCGACAAAGACATACGTCCCCGACTCCGTTTGCAGCAGAGCGGAAGAAGGAATTACAATTGCCTCTTTGGGTGTGCCCGTAAAATGCACGGCGGCGAACATGCCGGGCTTGAGAGTCCGGTCTTTGTTGTCGCATTCAATCAATACCTGCACGGAGCGGGTTTCCTCGTCCAGCAGTTCGCCGATGTGATAAACCCGTCCGTCAACTTCGCGACCGGCTGCCGCTTCCGTATCCGTCGCAATCCTTGCCCGGTCGTCAGGACGAACCATGCCGATATACTTTTCCTTTACCTGTGCCGCCACCCAGACCCTGTCAAGCTCCGCCACAACCGCCAGCGGCTCCGAATCGCTCCGCACGTACTGCCCCAAAACGATATGACTCTGCACTACTTCGCCCACAATCGGCGAAACCACGCTCAACGGCTGCCCCATCACCAGTTCATCGGGACGGACCGCAAACATCGTCAGTCCCGCCGCCGCATTCTCATACTCCCGCCGCGCAAATTCGCAAGTCGTTTCCGCCTCTTCCAGTTCCTTTTGTACGCCAACACCGTGCTGCACCAAATCCTGCTGCCGTTTCAGATTGACCTCCGTCATTTTCTTCGCTTGGAGCGTCTGGAAATAATTCTTTGAAGCTTCATAAAACTCGGCGGAACTTAATTCAAAGACAGGCGTTCCGGCATCTACCCGCTGCCCCAGCCGAACAAGCGACTGAACTACCCGCCCGTCGAAAGGGGGTGCTATCTCCGCCAGCTTTCCGGCAACGGCTCTGACTGTTCCGACCGTATGAAACTCCGCACTGTAAGGTTGAAGCTCGACAGCCAGCAATTGTATCTTTTCCGCCAGAGCAGAATGTTCGGATATACATAAAGTATCTCCCTGATAGTGAAAAGCGATATTTTCTTCCTGATGCTGCTGCGACCGGCAGGAAACAAGCCATACGCAGGAACACAGGACAAGGAATATCTTGTCCATAAGATTGATTTTGAATGAATGATTGATGCTACGCAAATTCCGAAGGAATGGCGGATTTCAGCCTCACATGGAGCGTAGCGGAATGTGAGGTTTCAAAGGATACCGTCAAGGAGGTTCTGAAAGAACGACAGAACAGCGTGAATCATCGTTTGTAATTTGTATCGCCCTTTCAGGGCTTCTTGGTGGTATTCGCTCTTAACCCCACATTCCGCTTCGCTTCATGTGGGGCTGAAATATCCTGTCCCTGCGGGACAGAAAAGGATAACAACCAAAGGGAAAAAGGTTGGATAACCGTCAGAAGAGGGCAGGAGGTGCCCGTAAGAAGACATAGTTCAGATATGGATGATCCGCTTTTCGGGAAAAGCCTTTGCGCTCAAAAACAAGCAGCAAGGCAAAAACCGCTGTTGCCGCAACAACTAATGCCGGCATCAACGCCTGTAAAGAAGAAAGGGCGGATATTAAAGTCAGCTCGCTTGGCGAATGGCTGTCTGCCTTCGTATGCCCGCTGTCATGGATGTGCGAATGAACAATCGTGACACCGTTAATCACATGGCAATGGTAAAAGAAACCGACATTCACGTAGTAACTCGTGAATATCGCCAACAGAGCCGTTGCTATGAACCGCCTGTATCCTTTCCCGTCCCGCATGATTTTAACCATTGCCGGCAAAAGTATTATTTTTAACGATGTTACATCTGTATTTGTATCGTTATCACCCGTTCTCCGTCCGCCGTTTCCTTGATAAACACATTCACCGTCTCCGGCGGAAGCAGTTCTTCTATCTTCTCCGGCCACTCGATAAAGCAAAAGGCACCGCTGTAAAAATAATCTTCCACCCCAATATCTTCCGCCTCCCCTACCCTATTGATACGGTAAAAGTCAAAATGATAAATAAGCCCGCCGGTAGTCGCACTCCTGTATTCGTTTACAATCGCAAAGGTCGGGCTGTTAATCACATCCTCCACACCCAATTCCTCGCACACTGCCTTGATAAAGGTCGTTTTCCCCGCTCCCATCTCCCCGTGGAAAGCAAAAACCGTCCTCTCCCCCATCATCCCAATAAACTCCGCAGCTGCCGCCCGAATACATTCAACCCCTTTAACCTTTATCATCCCCTTATTACCCATTATCATAAATCGTTAATCCTCACCCCTTCGGTTCCATCGTAACAACCGGTATCATCATTTCCTCCATTGAAATCCCCCCGTGCTGAAACGTATTCTTGTAATAAGTCACATAGTAATTGTAATTATTCGGATAGGCAAAGAAATCCTCATTCAGGGCAAAAATATACTTGGTGCTCAAATTAGGACTTGGCAAGCCTGCCTTCGCCGGATCATGTATCTCAAACACTTCCTTCGGATTATAGCTCAGGTTTTTTCCCAACTTATAACGGAGATTTGCATTCGTATTCTTATCGCCGACCACGCGGACGGGGTTCTCGACACGAATTGTCCCGTGATCCGTCGCAAGCACCACCTTGCACCCCTGCTCCGCTATGCGGCGGAACAGTTCGAGAGCCGTAGAATGTTGAAACCACGAGCGCGTAAGGCTTCGGTACGCCGCCTCGCTCTGCGCCAGCTCGCGTATCATCTTGCTTTCCGTCCGCGCGTGCGACAGCATATCAACAAAATTAAGCACTATCACATTCAACTGATTGCGCGTCAGCGATGCCACCTGTCCCAGCAACTTCTCCCCGTACTGCGACTCGTACACCTTATGATAAGAAAAACTGTAATTCTTGCGAAAACGGTCTATCTGCGTCTGAATCAGCGGAGCTTCATTCAAATTCTTCCCCTCTTCGCTCTCCTCGTCCACCCAAAGGTTGGGAAACATCGCCTCAATCTGCACCGGCATCAGTCCCGAAAAGATAGCGTTACGCGCATACTGCGTAGCCGTAGGCAAAATGCTGTAAAACAGATCTTCCTCAAACGTGAAGTAATCCGACAGCAAATCCTTCACCACCCGCCACTGGTCAAGCCGGAAATTATCAATCAGGATAAAAAAAACCTTGTCCCCCTTGTCCAGCAGCGGAAACACCTTCTTCTTGAAAAGATCCGTACTCATCAGCGGGCGTTCTGCCGGATACTGCATCCATCGCT
Organism: Bacteroidales bacterium Barb4; assembly: GCA_001657575.1. GTDB lineage: Bacteria > Bacteroidota > Bacteroidia > Bacteroidales > Tannerellaceae > Barb7. The sequence goes on along the minus strand of LBCX01000157.1, from coordinate 833 downwards.
CATAATTCCGCTTGATAAACTTCCCGAAAGCATGATTAGCCTCCTGTTTTTGTCTGCGGAGCAAATCATCCATCTGCGTCTGACTGTTCTCAAGCTCCAGCTCCCAGTAAACAATCTTCTTGTACACCTCCATCCAGTCGTTATCCGTCAGCGAATCGTTGATTTGCATACCGATACGCCCGAACTCCTGCCGGTAACCCATCGTAGCCGCTTCGGATATAATCACATTCTTGTGGACATTCTTCTTGATGGACAGCAGCAGCTGGTTCGGATTGACAGGCTTGATAAGATAATCCGCAATCTTGTTGCCGATCGCCTGATTCATGATGCTCTCCTCCTCGCTCTTGGTCACCATCACAACGGGAACATCGCGGTTAATCTCCTTAATAAGCCCCAGCGTCTCCAAGCCCGCAAGCCCCGGCATATTCTCATCCAGAAATATAATATCAAACGTCTCCTCCCTCACACAATCCACCGCATCCCGCCCGCTCACAACGGGGACAACCTCATACCCCTTCTCCCGCAAAAACAAAATATGCGGTCTCAACAACTCAATCTCATCATCAGCCCATAATACCCTGTCTTTATGCATATTCTTTAACGATTAACGATTAACGTTTAATGATTAACGGATGTTTCGCACATTCCGAAGGAATGCAAGATTTCAGCCCCACATGCAGCGAAGCGGAATGTGGGGTTTAGGGGCAATGTCGTCAGGAAAGTTCTGAAAGAACGATATATTCTGTCATCCTTTCAGGATTTCATCGGGTCGCCCTTTCCCTAAACCCCACATTCCGCTTCGCTGCATGTGGGGCTGAAATCTTGCATTCCTT
>LBCX01000481.1 GCA_001657575.1 Bacteroidales bacterium Barb4 | reverse complement strand
ATTTCATGAATTTAATTTTTTGTGAAGGATAAAATAGATTTTCACTTTTTAAGCTCAATTCGATAATAAAGAATGCAATAAAAATCGTTTTTGAGCCTTTTCTGAAAGAAGTTCAGAAAACTATTTTACCTTGCCTGTATACTACATCCGCACTTGAGAATAGCCAATATGGCAACGACCATATCCAGAGAGTGATACAGGCATATGGCAACCAAGGAATTTGTCTTTATGCCAATTTTTCTTAAATAAAAAGCATACCGATTGGCTTTTTCGTTAAGTTTCGCATATGTAATTTTATCTTCAAATACTACGGTGATTGCATCTCGATGTTTTTCAACATTTCTTTCAAATAACTCACATACATATAAATATTGATTCACAAAACAACTCCTAGAATTTATAATCAACAGTACTATTTCAATTTTCCATTCTTTCTTTACCAATGCTCACATCACCTTTGCCTCTATATAACCGCAACTGCCTTAAAATAAGCAGTATTTAATCTTTTAAAATCCATCTTCTCCGGTTCAATATTCATAATTGATTCGCTACCCCAAAGATAAGCGTTTATAAATTTGCATCTCTTTTACCATGAGCTATTGCATATGTCACACCATGCTTCTCCAAAATAACGTCTCCTTCGGCAAAATATCTTTTGTTCCGGTCATCATATTTTATCGATTACAATTAGGCCTTTTTCGAAACATTAATTGCATCCAGAGTAGCATTTTTTTAAATTAAATGGGCAAATCTTATATGGGCTCTTAAATAATCTTCGACGGAAATGCAATTCTCAATCAGAGTAGATCATATTAATTTGCCATTTTCCGCCTCAAATAGCTAGAATAAGTCACAATGAACAGCCAATCGTGGAATGCTTATTGATTCCAAGAGAGGCAATCCCTAACCTAGAGAACTCCACCCCGTTGTCACCACCATAATTTTTCTGCTTGCTGCATGGTAGATTGTATCAATTGAGCACCTTATTCCCAATGTTTTTTCATATCCTTGACATGTTCTGTGACCGCTTGCAAGGGTGTTCGGTCCATCACAATTTGATTGAACACTTGTAATTTCTTTGGAGAGTCTGTTTCCAAGCGTATGATTTGACATCATGCACATCCGATATAACGAATATCCATAAAGTATTCGGAAGAAACCATTGTTTCAATCGCAATGGGATTATCGATGTCTAAACTGATATGGATTATACGAAGCAAGAAATTTGTCCACTTCTTCCTGGGAAGGGATATCCGCGACTTCCTGGTTGATTTCAGCGTCAGGTTCGAAAACAGGTTCTCCGAATTTGATTTCCTTAGCGAAAACT
>LBCX01000156.1 GCA_001657575.1 Bacteroidales bacterium Barb4 | reverse complement strand
AAGAAAAGAAGGGGACTTGAAATAATCCCAAGAACCTTAATAACTTACGGTTAATTTCTTATACGGGTCTTTATTTCAAGAAAAGCCGCATAATACCAAACAGGGGTATAAGTTTTGCCTGTACAGGGTTATAGTTTATTATGCGGTTTCCTTTCTTTTTGAATTTAGTGTTTTTAATCCTGCAATATTATCTCTTTTTTACACGGGGCAAATCTAAGGTAACAGGGTTTCAAACCCTGTTACCTTAGATACTTGTCCGGACTCGAAAGAGAAATAAGCACGGGGCAAGATCTGAAAGACGATATACCTGTTTGTTATCCTAGACTTCTTTGCTGTTCCCGTGCCTTCTTTTCTTCAAATGCTACTGCAAATTTATGGGTTACTTTCTTAATTTTAACAAGGGGGCAAATATACGAAGACTTCCCCTGTGGTGCTGCCTTTAACCCCACATTCCGCTACGCTGCATGTGGGGTCAATGGAACGATTGCCAATAAGTTCTGAAAGAACGACCGGATATTATATGTTGCATCAACCCCACATTCCGCGTTATAATAGAACCCGCGTTAATTTTAATCAAACTTATCAATTAAATCTAAACCAACAACTGTTAATTCCACCCCCTTAACCGTTAACAACACCCACATATCAGTTAATAATAAATAAAAATACACCCCCTTCCAAAATCCCCTTTTTTGACAAAATGTCGATATATACCCGAAAACGCTTTCAAAACACCATTCTTTTATTACTTGTCCCCTGTCAAAATGACACATTCAAGCATAGCCTCACTTACATTTGGATCATTCCTGTGCCTTGCCTATATATTGTCTGTATATTGCCTATATATTGCCTATATCCAAAAAACATTTTACCTTCGCACGGACACTGAAATAGGCATGTATTCCAACCATTTCCCTGATATTTAATAAATTAAACCATTCCCCCTAATACATGTTAATCCCCTTGTCATTCATCATTCATTGTTAATAAAACGATTAAGGATAAACTTTTACTGTAGTTGCCCCCATAAATAATATGGAGAATTAGGGTGCGTAAGAAATAGTTGTATTTTTGCGGGCTGATAATGTATGGAAGGATGAATAAACAACAATGATATGAAGAGGTCTTTATTATTAATAGCCGGAGTATTGTGGTGTGCGGCAGTGACGGCGGAGCGTTTCTACGTGAAAGCGGACGGTACTAATTCAAATGCTTTTATTGCCACCAGCTGGGAAAAGGCTTGCAACAATTTGCAGTCTGTCATTGATGTTGCCAACAGGGGGGACGAAATTTGGGTAGCAAAAGGGATATACAGTGTGACTTCACGTACTGCTCCTTTTGTCATTGACAAGGGAGTGCACATTTACGGAGGATTCCCTGCCACCGGCAACCCAGACATGAACAGCCGCAATCCCCAAACGCAAGAAACTGTTTTAAGCGGCAGATTGTCGTCTGCCTCTGCCTGTCATATATTGGCAATTCTCAGTGCCGACGGCAATGTTATTCTTGACGGGTTTATCTTTCAGAATGCTAACGGAGACTCATCTGCTTCGACTACGATAAGGGGGATAGATATTCCCGGAAATAACGGTGGCGGTATCTATGTGTTTAATTCATCTGTCATAGCGGCACGTCTGACTTTCAGGAATATTCAAGTGACAGGTAAGGGAGCGGCTGTCTATGAGGAAATCCCCGCCGGTATGGATGCCGGAAACTACAACAGCTGTCTGTTTGCAGACAATACGGCGGGCTACGGAGGTGTTTACAGCCATAAGGCTCTGACTACATACAATGCTTCGGCGGATACGGAGCGACCTTTGATGTTTATCAACTGTACCTTTTTCGGAAACAAAGTCACCGAAGAAGAAGGAGGTGACATTCTTTATTATGAAAAGACTCAGGGTGAAAAGAACAGGAATGTTTCCCCGCAGTTTTTGAATTGCATTATTTACAGTGACCGCAGCGAGTACGAGAGGGGGCATATCATAAACGGCAACAATCTCTCCATCGTGGATTACAAAGACATCGGTTTTGCAAATGTATTGACTGATTATTATACAGAAAGCGAAGGATTGGGAAGCAATCCTCTGACGGTTAACGTCCGGACAGGCGCTACGAAGGAGGACATCAAACTGGATGCTAATTACAGCCCCTTGAAGGGCAGTTGGGCTGTCAACCGTGGAAATACCGAGTATTTGCACCGGTCAGCGTCCAATATTTCTACTGATATAACCGGTGCCTCCCGCATCAGGTTGGGCTATCCTGACTTGGGCGCATTTGAGACACTGAACAAAGGGGTTCTCCAACTGTTGGAAGACCATTCGGTGCAACTTCCCTATGGAGATATTCTGAAAATTACAAATGATGCATGGACTGATGATGTATCCTTCAAATTTGGGAGCAGTTATACGGGCGGTATTGAGTATATTAAGTTGGAAGCGAACAATTCTACGGCAAGAGCCGTCAGAGCAGGCGGTAAAGACATTACGATCAGTGTCACCGTTGAAGATGATAATTGGGAGCCTGCTTACGGCGAATATACGGTAAGCACCGTAAAGCGGGTGATTTCCATTTCAAAAACACTGACCGAGACGGGTACAACGTTTGAGGTACTGTTCAACAATATGTTGATAGATGATTTGGTACGGAACAAGGATTACAGCGTTACCGCTGATATTTCCAAATTGAATAATACCCCTTCCGTTCTGCATGTACAGTTTCTGAATACGATAGCATCCGTCAACTACGCTTTTGCAGAAGGAAAAGACAACTTTCAACAGTTGTTTTGGCTGATCCACCCGACAGACAATCAGGGTAAAGAGTATGGTGGAAATAATCCTGAGGAATACGGATATGCGGAGATTGAAAATACCGGTTTTACGGGAAAACTTGCTCGTGAAATGGGTGAAGACCCTGGCAGGTATCGATATACAATAGGCACATTAAGCCATTCCAACTATCCTGTTGTGTTTCCGACTTATATTGATCGTTTTTTCGAGATTACGAAATGTAATCCGAGGATGGTCAACTGGCCGGTACGTATAACTCTCCTTGAAGGTCAAAAACTGTCGCAGGCTATTCTATGGGACGAAAAGGATCAGGAAATCAAACAACCTCTGGCATGGGGAATCAATGGAAAGATCATAGAAGGCATATTCCATTTTGAGAACGGCAATGCGGTACCGCAAGACCTCGTTACCCCTTACAAAATTCTATTTACTCCCTCTGATACTGCTCGTTATACTGTAGCCGAGAAGAATGTCACGGTATCGTATATACGCGGGACGGCACTGTTGAAAAATATAACAGTGGTTCCGGGTGCGCCTCTTTCACCGGCGTTTGATCCCCTCGTATTTACTTATGTGACCCGTGTAGCAATAAATGAGGCAACCATTAGGATAAGTGTTGACATAGACGCCGTTACTGCCCGGCTTGATCCCAATCTTCTCAGTGATGTTGGATCGAAAAATGTAGCTTTGGGTGAAAATAAGTTTTACATAAACGTTGTTTCCCTAAAGGATGCCACAATAAAGACCCAATATACCGTTTATGTTCTCCGTGGAGACCCCGTTGAAGGCAACGGGATAGAAAATATCACGGTGGGTGGTTTAAAGGTGTATCCCACGGTTACTGACGGAACGATATATATTGAAACAGTTGATGGCAATGTGCCGGAAGTAAGGGTGTATAATTTGACGGGGAAATTGTTGCTTAATGCCCGCCAGAACAGCATCAACCTCTCATCCTATCCTAACGGCTTATACTTCCTGCAAGCGGACGGCAAGACAATCAAAGTGGTTAAGAAATAATCCCTGCTTGACGGGAAAAGCCAAACGAATGTATCATTTCGTAAATCCTATAAAGTCCTGCCGACAACCATGCGGCAGGGCTTTTTTAATGGGAAAGCAGTCACTGCAACCGATAAATTGCGACACTCGAAAGCAGTTAATTTCGGCACATTACTTAAGCAAAAGCCCCGATAGGGATGGGAGATTTCAGTCCAACGTAAAGCGAAGCGGCACGTTGGGTTAAGATAAATACATATAAAGTGCTGAAAGTACGATTGATTATTGAATATCAATTTCAGTTTCAGTTGAAATAACAATATCTGCTATGCCAAATAAATTATAATACTAACCGTCTTGATAGAGACATAACTGGAATATTTAAATGAAAAAATTAATTTTAGGATTATTGGTTTTGATGACTTTTTCCTGTGGAAGCGGGAGAATCGCAACGACAGAAACAAAACAAACCGAGACAATAGTTTTCGGAAAGTTGACAATTGAAAGTGACAAAGCATTAATAAATAAGAAAATATTGATGCACTTTAATGAACGACTATGGGGTAAACATGCTGTTTGGTTGGATGAAAGTGGATATTTCTATTTGAAAATGCCTCTTGGAAATAACTTTATCGCGTTACTCGAATACAGAGATGGCGGATATTATAAAAATATACCGGACAATTACATATCAATTAACGTGCCTTTAACAGATAAAATATATTACATTGGAGACATTAGTCTCGTTTGGACTCCTTCCGCTACGGATAAGCGAAACAATGCAGGAGGTGTAGTTGGTGTATTAGCAGAAGCATCTAAAAAAGGAGAAAAAGTAAATGTAAGCGTTAGTGAATCAGATGCGGCAATAAATTATTTTAAACAGATGTTTCCTAATAATGAAAAAGAAATAATTACGAGTTTAGCAATAACAAATAATTAAAGATGAAAAAGAAAGTTGCTATTCAGGGAATAGCCGGCTCGTATCACGATATCGCTGCGCGTGATTATTTCAAAGGGGAAGATATTGAGATTGTCGATTGCAATTCTTTCCGTGATGTGATTGCCATGATGAAGAAAGATGCCGCTGTGCTCGGACTTATGGCTATCGAGAATACCATAGCGGGGAGTCTGTTGCAAAACCATGAACTGATTCGCAGCAGCGGCATGAAGGTGATAGGGGAATACAAGCTCCGCATCAGCCATACGCTGGCTGCCTTGCCGGATACGCGCCTTGAGGAGGTGGAGGAGGTAGATTCCCACCCGATTGCCTTGATGCAATGCACCGATTATCTGGATACCCTGCCGCGCGTCCGTCTGGTGGAAAAGGAAGACACCGCTACAAGTGCCCGTTGGATTGCCGAAAAGCAGTTGAAAGGTCATGCCGCGATATGCAGCCAGCTTGCCGCCCAAACCTACGGGCTGGAGATACTTGCCGAAGGCATTGAGACGAACAAGCACAACTTCACCCGCTTCCTTGCCCTTGCCGACCGTTGGACAGCCGAAGAGGAATTGCAAGGCAGGAGCCTCAATAAATCGTCTATTGTCTTTGCCCTCCCGCACTCCACCGGTAGCCTGTCCAAAGTGCTTTCCATTCTCTCCTTTTATGACATGAGCCTGACGAAGATACAATCCCTGCCCATCATCGGGCGCGAATGGGAATATCAGTTTTACATCGACCTGAAGTTTCCGGACTACATCCGCTACAAGCAATCGCTGGATGCTATCGTTCCGCTGACAAAAGACTTCCAAATAATCGGGGAATATGCAGAAGGAATGTAACGCGCGCGGCATCACACCCGCCGCACGTGTCGGCACTGTGCAGGAGTATTATTTCTCCAAGAAACTCAAAGAAGTTGCCGAAATGAACGCCGCAGGAAAAAAAGTGCTTAACCTCGGTATAGGCAGTCCCGACCTGCCGCCGTCGGAAGAAACGGTTGAAACATTGTGCCAACACGCACGGAGGGCGGACGAACACGGCTATCAGTCGTACATCGGCATTCCTGAGCTTCGCGAGGGCTTTGCCGGCTGGTACAAGCGTTGGTACGGGGTGACGTTGGATCCGGCGACAGAGATACTGCCGCTTATCGGTTCCAAAGAGGGTGTGCTGCACGTGTCAATGGCTTTTCTGAATGTGGGGGACGGGGTGTTAATTCCCAATCCGGGCTATCCGACGTACAGTTCGGTAAGTAAATTAGTCGGTGCCCGCCTCGTGACTTACGACCTGACAGCGGAAAGCGGCTGGTTGCCGGACTTCGAGGCGTTGGAAAGGACGGACTTGTCGGGCATCAAACTGATGTGGGTGAATTATCCCCACATGCCGACGGGCACGAATGCCTGTTTGGAACTGTTTGAGCAACTGGTTGCATTCGGTCGCCGTCACGGTATTGTGATATGCAATGACAATCCGTACAGTTTCATCTTGAACGACCGTCTGCTAAGTATCCTGCAAGTAGCCGGAGCCAAAGACGTTTGCATCGAATTAAACTCAATGAGCAAGTCGCACAATATGCCGGGCTGGCGCATCGCCATGCTGACCTCCAACGCTCAATTTGTGCAATGGATCTTAAAGGTAAAGAGCAACGTCGATTCCGGACAGTTCAAACCCATGCAATACGCCGCCGCCGAAGCCCTGAAAGCACCGCAGGAATGGTACGACGGCATGAACCGCGTTTACCTCAGCCGCCGGACCCTTACCGGACAAATCATGCAGGCATTAGACTGTACTTTCGACGAAAAGCAGACTGGACTCTTCCTCTGGGGACGCATTCCCGAAGGGGAAGAAAGCTCTGAAACACTTGCCGACCGTATCCTTTACCGTGCCAACGTCTTTATTACGCCCGGCTTCATCTTCGGAAGTCAGGGGGAAAGGTATGTGCGCCTGTCCCTCTGTTGCAAAGAGGAAATGTTGCAGGAGGCATTAAAAAGAATAGAGACTTATGATACAAATTAGTGGAAGTCCCGAAGGGACAAGAGATTTCAGCCCCACATGAAGCGCAGCGGAATGTGGGGTCAATGAACAACATCGCCAAAGCTTACCCCTAACAGGGTTTTCAAACCCTGTTACCTTAGATTTGCCCCGTGTAAAAAAGAGATACTATTGCAGGATTAAAAACACTAAATTCAAAAAGAAAGGAAACCGCATAATAAACCATAACCCCGTACAGGCAAAACTTACACCCCTGTTTGGTATTATGCGGTTTTTCTTGAAATAAAGACCCGTATAAGAAATCAACCATAAGTTATTAAGGTTCTTGGGATTATTTCAAGTTCCCTTCTTTTCTT
>LBCX01000155.1 GCA_001657575.1 Bacteroidales bacterium Barb4 | reverse complement strand
CGATGAATGATTAACTATATTGATTCAAACTGCCGCAGAAAGCGTATATCATTTTCCGAAAACATGCGCAGATCCTTCACCTGATATTTCAAATTCGTAATGCGTTCAATCCCCATACCGAGCGCATAGCCCGAATAAACCTTGCTGTCTATGCCGCAGTTCTCCAACACATTGGGGTCAACCATTCCGCATCCGAGTATCTCCACCCACCCCGTATGCTTGCAGAACGGACAGCCTTTTCCCCCGCAAAGGTTGCAGGAAATATCCATCTCCGCCGACGGCTCCGTAAACGGGAAGTAGGAAGGGCGCAGGCGAATCTTCGTCTCCTGCCCGAACAGCTCCTTTGCCACAAACAGCAACACCTGCTTCAAATCCGCAAATGACACATCCTTGTCTATATACAAGGCTTCCACCTGATGAAAAAAGCAGTGCGCCCGATACGACACCGCCTCATTGCGGTACACACGACCCGGGCAAATAATGCGGACGGGCGGTTGCTGCCTCTCCATCACGCGCGTCTGCACGGAAGACGTATGCGTGCGAAGCACAATATCCGGGCTGTGTTGAATAAAGAATGTATCCTGCATGTCACGCGCCGGATGATCTTCCGCAAAATTAAGCGAGGAAAAGACGTGCCAGTCATCCTCTATCTCCGGCCCTTCGGCAATGGAAAAACCGAGACGGGCAAAAATGTCGCAAATCTCCTTCCGCACAACGGAAATGGGATGGCGCGTCCCCAAACGGACGGGATAAGCCGTGCGGGTAAGGTCAATATCCCCGCCGGAGGACTGCCCCTCTTCCAAACTCTGCCTCAGTCCGTTGATACGGCTTTGGACAGTGTCTTTCAGTTCGTTCAGCAACTGTCCGACCTCCCGCTTCTGCTCGGCGGCAACATTCCTGAAGTCATTCATCAAAGCCGCAATCTCCCCCTTTTTGCCAAGGTATTTGATACGCAAAGCCTCCAATTCTTCGGCATTTGCCGCCTTCATATCCGCCGCCTCTTGGCGGAGCGTTTTAATCCTGTCAAACATCTTATCTAATATATTATTTACCGTAAACTAATTGGTACCATACGCACTATATGACGCGGCTTTTCGTATAGCCGTCTTTTTGGAGCAGGTCAAGCACTTTTTGGCGCAAGTCGCCTTGTACGATGATTTCCCTGTCTTTGGCGGAGCCGCCTACGCCGCATTTTGTTTTCAACTGTTTGCCTAAGGATTCCAAATCGGCGGTTGTGCCACGGAAGCCGGTGATAAGTGTCACAGTCTTGCCGCCGCGGTTGCGCTTGTCGAGCGAGATGCGCAACAGTTGCTTCTCTTTCGGAAGGGTTGCTTCTTCGCCCTCGTTGCTTGTGTCGTATCGAAAATCCGGATCGGTGGAATACATGACCCCCAAGCGGTCTTTCCAATCATTGTTTTTCATTGCTGCTTTAACTACTTACTACTGAACTAATTTTACGCACATTCCGAAGGAATGTAAGATTTCAGCCCGAATGTTACATATCGGGAGATAGTATTGATAAACTTGCTACTAACTTGCTCGTGCACAACGGTTGGTATGTAATTTGTAATACCTCCAATTTTCTCTTTTGCTCGTTTTGCCACTATTTTATCGCTTATTTTGCCACCCGTTTGTCACCCGTTCCAAATACTGATGCTATGCTTGTCCTCTGAAAACAACAAGCAAAGGTATGGCAAAAAAGAACTTGAGAGTAAAGGAACCAGTAAAAAACCGTTTCAAAACGCTGGCGAACGGTTGTGGCAGTATTATCCTTGATACATACACAGGGGCAGGACGGCAACGGCAAGCCCGTCCACCACACACAGAAGCTGCGCGGATAAAGGATTACGCGGGTGACAACACGGATTTCTCTCAAGTTGACAGGCGTTTTGTTCGGGCTTCATTGAGTACCTGAACCGGACAACGCGCAGAAAAGACGGCAAACCGATAGCCCAAAACACGCGGGTGGGATATTTGCGGAACTTGGCGGCGGTTCTGAACCGAGCTGTTGCGGACGAGATCATAGCGGTCAATCCCCTGTCCAAGATAGCCAGCGAGGACAAGCCCAAAGCCGTGCTGTCAGGACACAGGGCATTGGATCTGGATACTGTCAGGTTGCCGGATAAAAACACCCCGTCCCGACCCTGTGATAAAGAACGCCTTTCTCTTCGCCTGCTTCGTAAGACTTCGATACAGCGATATAGCAAACCTCACTTGGTCTGAAGTCAAAACAGAAACGGACGGGAACGCCCGTGATCATATTCCCATCCTTCGCAAATACTCTCCGGCGGGCAAGCCCTGAAACCGCAGGATACACCATCAAACAAATCCGGCTGATTCTGTTTGAGTGCCAACAGGTGATGACCTTTCTTTTCGACAATACGACCGGTCACGTTGACAGCCGACAGCGTCAATGTCTGCAACCGCATCCTCAATATCCGGTTCTTCAATCAGGGCGGGGATGGCTGTTATCCCATTGCTTTTATCATCCGCTCTCTTCCGACCTGTGCACAACCTGTTTTCTGCAACCCGGGCATTGACAATATATAGTCCCGTATTGCCCCGGCTGCCAGGACTGACACCCCTTAACTTCCTGCCGTCAAGGCAAATCTGTTTTTCTGACAGCAGTCCGATTAAATCCTTGCCACGATTTGACGCAGCAAATCCGGCTCCAGGCCGGAGAAGACACGGTTGAAGGTGTCATGGGAGGGAATACCATTCGCCGGAGGGATCATTTCTTTCAAAAACCGCTCGCGGGTGTTACCAGACAAAACCATGTCTTCATAATCTTCACCATGACTCAAACAAGTTAAAAGACCTGTTGGCAAGATGTCCGAGAGCTTGTGAAAACATTTTTTCTCCATGCGAGAGTCCTCTATGGAACTTGGATAACTGTATATTGAGTCCATAAATCAAAGGTTGCAATCTCGTGCGTTTGCCCTGATAAAAAACAGCGTGAAAGGAAGGGAGAACTATATATTTATAACTTTGCGGGTTTTCTAATAGATACGAATATGAAAAGGATACTTCTTCTTATAGTTTCGGTTGCATGTGTCAGCCTGCCTGCGGGAGCAAAAGGGGTCTATGTGGCAGCAAACGGCAGCGACGGCAATGCCGGCAGTTCGTGGACTGATGCTTTCAAAACCTTGCAAAAGGCTTTGTCAGCAGAGGGAGCCGACACAATCCGCCTGACCAACGGTATATACAGCGTCACGGATGTTTCCGATACAGCATCCTTTACCGTGACGAAAGACCTTGTCATCATCGGTGGTTTTTCGGGAGGCGGGATAGTCGGCGGACACGGAACCTATACCACCCTTGCGGGCGACAACCTGCACCGTGTTATGATTATTGCCGGAAGGAAGAATGCCGCCCGTATCAATGTCACCCTTCAAAACCTAATCATTGCGGAGGGTAATGCTTCCGACGAGACCGTGACCGCAGGCGATGTCACCATCAATGCCAACACGGGCGGAGGTATCTATAATGTCAATGCCAACACGACGCTGGACGGAGTGACCGTCCGCAATAACGTGGCGGCAACCGGCTCTTCTGCCGCCGACTATGCGCAAGGCGGCGGTATAGCTCATTTGAGCGGAAAACTCACGCTGACCGGTAACACGCTGGTGGGAGGCAATACAGCTGCAACGGGGGGGATGAGTGCCTTCGGCGGCGGGATAGCCGGCTTGGACAGTCTGATTATCGTCAAAGCTTCTATTGTCGGCAACACAGCCGTAAGCGGTGTAGGGGACTCATTAACCGGAAGAGGCGGTGGTATCAGCAGCGAAGGTTTCCTTGAAATACGGAAGGATGTCCTTATAGCAGAAAACACAGCCGTAAAGGGCTTTGGCGGAACAGTCGGCAGAGGCTTTGGCGGAGGTTTATACACCGCTTTGGAAGCCAACATTCTCGGAGGTCTCATCAGAGACAATACGGCCGGCGGCTCTGAAGGATGGGGCGGAGGCATTTACAACCTGAGGATGCTGAAAATGCCCCTCAACGGGGGAGTCTTGGCAGGCAACAAGGCACACAGCGGCGGGGACGGCATCTTCTATGAACCGTTGGACAGCCTCGCATCTGTTTGTCAGACAGACGAGGAGCAGAGCGTATATGTAAATGGAGACGCCGTCCTGACAGGTGTTTTCAAGTTGAATACCGACTTGACGGTCAAGGGGAAATTATTCTTTGACCTTGCAACAGTGAAATTGTCGGGCAAAGGCAACTTGTCGGCAGGTTACGTGGTATTCCAAACGCGGACAGGGATAGATCTTCCTGCTTGGATAAGCGGTGACTACACTGTATTGACTGCCGATGCTGACAGCTCCAACGTCATGGACAGCACCTTCTTAACCATAGACGGAAAAGAAGCGTCCGACAGGGAGAGTGCTTTTATATTGTTATTTAAGGACTCCCTATTGTCGGTGACCATTGCGGCGCTGAACATCGCCTCTCCCAACCTGCTGGTTCTCCGTCCGCAGGAGACATTGACGTTGAAAACAGACTCCTTCCCCGCCGGCTTCATACCGAAGATTAGGTGGTCAAGCTCTGACGACAGCATCGCCACGGTGGATGAAGAGGGGACAGTGACAGCGCACAGGTTCGGCAGCGTGACTGTCACCGCACAATTGAATGACTACATTCGGGACGCCCGGACGGTCATCGTAGCGGGAATAGCCCTAAACGAGACTTTGCGGCTTCTCCATCTCAATGATATGCTGCAACTGAGAGCAACGGTTTTCCCGGATACGGCTTCCGTCACGTGGTCAAGTTCCGATGCGGACATAGCTTTCGTGGATCAAACAGGGAAAGTAACCATCGGCGGTAATACCGGCAGCGTAACCGTTACTGCACGATTGAATTTTAAAAGTAACTGGGACAACAGCTTTATCCAGACCGAATGTACCGTTTTTGCAGTGACGGCAGCCCTGAATTACACTGAGGCAATGTTAGTATCGGGCGACACGTTGCGGCTTGTGGCGACAGTCAAGCCGGAGAATGCAGCGGAGTATATGACATGGTCAAGCACCAGCGAGCGTATCGCTTCCGTAAAGGACGGCATAGTAGTGGCAAAAGAGACGGGTACGGCGGTTATCACCGCACGGCTGAACAACGGCACCATCAAAGTCGAATGTACGGTCAGGGTAGGGATTTTCGTAACAGGGGTTACGCTTTCCGCACCGGCGGTTGATACGCTGAAGGTTAGGGATGCCCGCCGGCTCGTTGCAACCGTGACACCTCTCAACGCAACCAACCAGTCGATTGTCTGGACAAGTTCCGATCCGGACGTTGCCACAGTGAACAACTACGGGCAGGTGATTGCCACAGGCATAGGCAAAGCAACAATCACGGTAACAACCGTCGACGGGGGGTTGGCGGACTCCTGCCATATCGTTGTGATAAAGACGGAGAGCCCCATTACATTGGGCGACCCCTTCAAAACGATGCTCAAAGACTCTGTCTTCCAGCTGAAAGTGATCACATCACTGGAGGATGTGAGTGCAGTGAACGGAATAACATGGCTAAGTTTAGACACAACCGTTGTCAAAGTGGACGAAGGTCTTGTGACAGCTGTCGGAGTCGGCAGGGCATTTATTACTGCAACAATAGCAAACGGCACATTCAGTGCCCGGTGCGAAATCACCGTATATCTCCCTGTGGAAAGCATCATCCTGAGCGGCAGGATTGCTGCCGCAACAGGAGAGGAGTTTACCGTTACTGCCGCCGTTGCCCCGGAAGAAGCAGAGCAGAGCACGGTATGGCGGGTTTACGAGAGCGAAGCGGCAGCAGTGATTTCCGCATCCGACCTGTCATGTACGTTCAAAGCCCTCGCACCGGGGCGGGCAATCATCAGAGCCGAATCAGCCGACGGCATCAATTACGCCACCCATATAGTCGTTGTCTCCGACCCTGCCTCTACCGACCCTAACCTTACCGACCCAAACAGTCCTGATGCCATTGACGAAACTAGCATTGCTAAAGCGGAAGCCTGTCACAAAAACGGCACTTTGCATCTCCGTAACATGGAAGGATACCGCGCCTGTATCACTGCCGTCACCGGTCAGACAAAGGTTGTTTTCGAGGTAACAAGCCCCGACGACTCCCGTGTAATATCCCTTCCTGCCAGTGTCTATATCCTGAATGCCACGAATGGAAAAGGGAGGTATGTCACAAAGTTTGTTGCGCGATAGGATATTATCACTAAAAGTTTGCCCGATTAAAAAACAGCTGTATATTTGCGCCGCGTTTAGAAAAAGATGCCCGGATGGCGGAATTGGTAGACGCGCTGGTCTCAAACACCAGTGGATTCACTTCCATGCCGGTTCGATCCCGGCTCCGGGTACGCTGACACCTGATTTTCAACCGAAAATCAGGTGTCAGCATTTTTAGCTGTTACCCTGTAATGTTACGCGAGTTCGACATAAGAGCCGGAAATTACGGCTTGCAGGATGTCCCGAAGGGACAGGAGATTTCAGCCCCACATGCAGCGCAGGGTTATGGGGGATGGTAGTGGTAAGAGAGTTCTGAAAAAACGAGACAAACAGCAAATGATGGTTTACGATGCAATATATTATTCTGTCATCCTTATTCTTATGATTCACGCAAGCGCATTAACATAATCTTTTTGGTAATCCTGATTGTTTCTGATTACGGCAAACATCCGGTGCATGAGTTTCGCCCTGACAGCGTTTGGGACAGACATCTTATTCTTTCCCTCAGCCGCTTTCCTTTCATAATACTTATGCAGCCCCCCTGCACTTTGCGGCAACAACCGGAGCCGCCATGTGTAAAAGGGCTTTGATACTCTTGTCTGCCCGCTGCGAGACCCTGTTTCGCGACAGGATACTACTTAAGAGAACGGTGCCGCTCCGGCATGGCAGCAGAACTTGCGGGCATCCGTAAAGTCTGTAAAACCTTTTGTTGCAACAATCATCTTCACAGCTGTCTTATCGCCGATACCCTCTGCCGTACAAAGACGCTTATGCTGTTCATACAGGGTTTCATCGCTCCCGATCGCCTCTTTAATCTCTTTTTCCGCTTGACAGATGCTTTTCTCCAAACCCTTTATCAGCTCTTTCAAGCGGGCACTTTTCTGCCTGTAATCCTTT
>LBCX01000480.1 GCA_001657575.1 Bacteroidales bacterium Barb4 | reverse complement strand
AAGAATAAAAAACCATGTATCACATCCAAATCAAAAAAGTTATGAAAACTACGCTTGACAGATTATCCGATTACCGGAAAAATTACCCCGCGCTCCAATCCATGAAACCCTGACAGAATAAACCCCTAACAGGATAAACCCCTAACAGGGTTTGAAACCCTGTTAGGGGTTCTATAACGATACAAATACAAATGATGATTTACGAACATATAATATCCGGTCGTTCTTTCAGGACTCCATTGCCGCTGCCATTCCGTAAACCCCACATTCCACATAACCCTGCGCTCCATGTGGGGCTGAAATCTTTTGCCCCTTCGGGGCATCTGCGCAACATACCCCTACCCTTACCCCTAACAGGGGTTCAAACCCTGTTAGGGGTTCTGATATATAATTACCTGAAAAAAGCACATCATACAGGCAGAGAAAGCACAAAACATATATATTTGCCCCACTAAATTTTAATAAAATGGAAGCAAAAAAACAAACAAAAAAAGCAGCGGATAAGAATGTATCCAAGCAGGCAGAGGAAACCGTATCCGCAAGGGACAGGATTAAACCAAGGGGATTATGGGGTATAATGAAAGGAAAGATTCATTACGACAAGGATGCGGACATCTTTAACCTGGGACCGTTATGAGCAGTTATTTGCTTGACACACATATTCTGATTTGGTATCTGGATAAAGATGACCGTCTCATAAAAACATACGCGAAGACATTAACTATTTCCAACACTTGTATTATGTAAGTGTAGAAACCTTGCGCGAAATTGTCATTCTGCAATCCTTGAAAAAGATAGCGTTTGACTACAATCTGGATAAGATTATTTTCCTTTTGCAAGAGCGTCAGATTAACATCCTGCCGATTGAAGCCAAGCATATCAAAGCACTTGAAAAGCGGCCTGTTCCAAGGACGGACAGGAAAATACACGAGGAACCTTTTGACCGGATGCTTATCGCTCAGGCAATAGCCGATAAACAGATCCTTGTCAGTTCCGATGCAAAATTCCCCTTTTATAAGGATTACGGATTGCAATTGCTCGTAAATGAAAAGTAACGACCCCTTTTGTTGCCTTCTATAATTCTATCAGTCTTACCCCTAACAGGGGTTCAAACCCTGTCAGGGGTAGGGGTATGTTGCGCAGATGCCCCGAAGGGGCAAAAGATTTCAGCCCCACATGCAGCGCAGCGGAATGTGGGGTTATGCGGACGGACGCCGGCAGGAAGTCCTGCAAGGACGATATAAATTGCAAATGATGGTTTACGATGCAATATATATTCGGGCGTTCTTTCAGAACTCTCTTGCCACTGCCATCCCGTAACCCCACATTCCGCTCCGCTCCATG
>LBCX01000154.1 GCA_001657575.1 Bacteroidales bacterium Barb4 | reverse complement strand
GTATCTTACGCCAACGGCGTACTGACGTTGACGAACCTTGACGGCACAACTGCCACGATCGTATCGCTGAACGGCAAGACTGCCGCCAAGTTTACGGTATCAGGTAGCGAAGTGCAGAAGGATGTTACACTGGCGCCGGGCTTCTATATCCTGAGCGCCGGTAAGACGGTCAGCAAGTTTATCGTTCGATAAACATAAGCCCTAACAGGGTTTAGAACCCTGTTAGGGCTAAGGATAGTCTCTTTGAATAATTGAGGACGGGACGTTGTGAGACGTCCCGTTTTCTTTTTAGGTATCCTGAAAAGATACCCTTGGCGGTGTCATCCTCAACTGTTCAATGCAAGGAACGTGCGGAATGTGTCCAAGGCTTTCCCGCTCTCCAAGGATTCGCGGGCTTCGGCTATACATGCTTCGATCCGCTTCTTCGGACAAATCACTTGGATGGCAAAGGCGG
The DNA here is from genome assembly GCA_001657575.1 of Bacteroidales bacterium Barb4. GTDB lineage: Bacteria > Bacteroidota > Bacteroidia > Bacteroidales > Tannerellaceae > Barb7. Next base: position 6,655 of record LBCX01000154.1, on the reverse strand, counting down.
AATTGGCAATGACGCAGTTCTTTTGTGCTTCGGCAGCAGTGTTGGCAAGGACGGCATCGAAGATACGGGCAGCATCCTCCGGCGTTTTGCCCCCGTCAAGGTCGGTATCAATGTAGCGGGGGAAGCCGAGCATCTCCGGCGTGTACAGCTTCTCCTTTTCGGACATGGCAACTTTGAACTCCGCCGTGAGGGATATTTCATCGTAGCCGTCGAGACTGTGGACAACGGCGAAGCGCGTGCCGCTCTCCTGATATGTATAGTTGTAAAACCACCTTCTTTCCAAACCGAAGCCCGCATCATTGGAGAACGAACGGTTGCATTTTATTTTCCACCCACCCGTCATCTGCCTGTTCCTTGAGACACGCGTGAAGACCTTCCATCAGTTTACTCCGGAAATTGAATAATATCAAAATACAGCTCTTTCAAATTTCTACGTAAATGGAGGATGGCATAATGCTTTCGGGACAGCAATGTATTGACAGGAATGCCCGTCTCCTCTGAAATCTCTTTGACGGACAGACCTTCCAGCTCCGTTTTCTCAAACACTTCCCGCTGTTCGGGCGGCAGTTCGGACAATGATTTTTCCAATTCAATCCAGACTAATGAACGCAAATACTCGGTTTCGGGAGAAGGGGCGGACGCATCTGCATCAAACAGGATTTCCGTAAGGTCGTTGAATATTTCACCCTCGTCGTCTTGGTAATACGGGAGTTCGTCCTCCCGTTTCTTTTTCCCAAAATTGATAATTTGATTGCGAGCGGCACGGTACAGCCATGCGGCGACCTGCTCAATAGGGTTCGCCGGACTGTCCGTTTTCACCAGCTGATAAAAAACTTCTTGCAGAATATCATCCGCATCTTCCTTGTTGGGAACACGTTTGCGGATGAACGCCCGCAGTCGGGGCTGATATTCTGCAATCAGTCTGCTTGCGCCTTGCTGTTTCTGCTTAGTTGTCATCCTTTTTGTCGTCGTTTGCATCAAAGCCGAATCTGCCGCCCGGGAAAGCGCGATGACCGAACATCATATTCTCTCTCTTTTTCACAAATTCCTGCCTTTCTTCGAGTGACATTTTCATCCATTTTTCGCGCATGGGGTTTTTCCCCGACCCCAACATGGCGGACATTGCCAATCTGGCTCCCATCCCGCCGGACAGCAGGTGGACAAGAACCAGCAGACCTGCCGCCTGCCAAAAGCCGATGTGACCAAGTCCGAAAATATCCGGCAACAGGGCATTCCACAATAACATCACGATTGCACTGCAACCGGCAATCACCAACAGAACAAAGAAGGCAAGTTTAGAACCATGCTTTTTCATAACCATTTAATTTTTAATTGTTAATTGATATTACTTAAATTATTATTTGATGTTACGCAAATGCCGGATTTCAGCTTTCCGGAAAGATTCCGCCGTTGGGCGGAAAGTCTCCGCCGTTGGACGGAAGGTCTTCGCCGTTGGGCGGAAAGTCTTCGCTGTTGGACGGAAAGCCTCCGTCGTTGGGCGGAAAGTCTCCGTCGTTGAACGGAAAGTCTCCGTCGCTGGGCGAAAAGCCTCTGCCGTTGGGCGGAGACTTTCCGCCGGTAACTCTCGCTGGAATTTGCGTGACATCAGTTATTCATTAAATCCTTTCATATTCTATCGTGTACATCGCAGGCTCTTTCCATTATTCCTTACCCTCCGCATCTGCCTCGTTCAGGTTGTTAAGGAAAGCGGTTTCCATTCTCTGGGATTGAAACTCATACTTCGGATTGACGGCAATGAAGATAGAGACAAAGACGGAAACGAGTATCAATATGATTTTGGCTTCCGGAAAAAGGGGCATCAGCACCAGCAATATCAGGGCGACACATACGATTTTAGGGAATATGACAAGCGGGAAAAGTTTCCATCTGCTCCTGCTCTTGTTGGAAGGATGTTCCTTGAAATAGGTGAAGATAAAGGAGATGACTTCCGGACGTACCTTTATGATGCCGTACAGGAAGGGAGCCATAGATGATATTGTCATTGCTGCCGACAGTACGGCTCCCCAAATGGTGGGGATACGGCTTGTAATAAAGGGAACCAAGTACATTTTCGACAATATAACTATAGCAACGGACAGCACGAAGTATATCAATACGGGCATCAGCAGGTTTTTGAACAGCAGGCTCCAATCCGTTGAACCGGTTGTGCTTTCAGTCCTGTTCGCAAGCAGTCTGTTCCATTTGGCGGGAAGCAGCTTTTCGACTTTGTCATATACCTTTTCCGAATAGCGGATGCCGTAAGGGGTCGTAAAGGTGGTTATCACGGACACGGCAACAATCACGGGATAGATGAATTCTCCGATAACGCCCAGCTGAATGCCCAACGCCGCTATGATAAACGAGAACTCCCCGATTTGGGCAAGGCTGAATCCCGCCTGCACGGACACTTTCAGGCTTTCGCCCGAAGCCAGAACGCCCGCCGTCGCAAAAAGGATACGTCCCAAGAGCACTACCGTCGTGAGGACAACAATCGGCAGGATATGTTCCGCTATCTGGCTGGGGGCAATCATCATGCCGACGGAAACGAAGAACACCGCCCCGAAGAGGTTTTTAAGCGGCAATGCCAAGTGCTCTATGCGTTTCGCCTCCGTTGTTTCCGCCAGAACGGAACCCATGATAAACGCCCCCAATGCGGCAGAGAATCCGACGGAATGGGCAAACAGCACCATGCCGAGGCAGAGACCGACGGATACAATCATCAGCGTTTCATCGTTCAGATAGCTTTTGATTTTCTTCAATACGGTAGGAATGACAAAAATGCCCGTGACAAACCATATAATGATAAAGAATATCAGTTTTGACAGGCTTCCGAGCAGTTGCATGCCTTCAAAAGTCTGACTGACGGCTATCGTGGAGAAAAGCACCATCATCAGGATTGCCGCTATGTCCTCCATGATAAGAATACCGAAAACGATATTGGCAAAGCGGTGTTTCTGCACGTTCATATCGTTGAAAGCCTTGATGATAATGGTCGTTGATGCCATCGACACCATGCCCCCAAGGAAAAGCCCTTCCATATTGCTCCACCCGAACAAACGCCCCACTGCATAGCCGATGCCTATCATCGCCCCCATATTGATAACCGCCGCAATCAACGCCGGTTTCCCCACTTCCAGCAGTTTCTTGTACCTAAATTCCAGTCCGAGGGCAAACAAAAGGAAGATAATCCCGATTTCCGACCATGTGGCAATACTTTCGCCATCAATGACGGAGGGGAGCAGGTGAATATGCGGTCCCACCAGAAAGCCCGCCACGATATAACCCAGCACAACGGGCTGTTTCAGCCATTTGAATAAAATTGTCACCACGCCCGCCGTGATTAAGATAAGAGCCAGGTCATAGACCAGATTTGGTAAATGTGTCATCGCTGTGTTGCCTCTGTTTTTATGGATAATTTATTGCACCTACTAATGCAGACAAACGGGCGAGGGAAATATTTTAAACGTGAGGCGTTTTTTTTGAAATAAGTTAGAGCAACACCTCAGACACATGTAGTATAATATTTCCTGCAAAACAGGTTGTATGCAGGAAATCCATCTTACATTCGCGCCACAAACTTTAACACATCCGTTCTTTACTGATGTCACGCAAATTCCGTAGGAATGCCAAATTTCAGCCCCACATGAAGCGAAGCGGAATGTGGGGTTAAAGATGACACCATCAGGGGAGTTCTGAAAGGACAATACAAATACTGTCGTCCTTGCAGGACTTTATGGGGTATGTATCTTCTAAACCCAACGTGCCGCTTCGCTTTACGTTGGGCTGAAATCCGCCATTCCTTCGGAATTTGTGTAACATCAGTTATATATAAACAAGTAGTAAAAGAGAAAGTAGGAGATTATGGAAACGCAAACATCAGAAAGCAGAGCAGTAAAGAAATTGAAAGCCGTCATAACAGGCGGTAAAGACCAGTACGGGATTTGGCTGGAAGGCATACCCGGCATTTGCGGAGCCGGAGATACGCTTGAAGCAACCAAAGACAATTTAACGGAAGCCATAAAAATCTATATGGAAATACGCAGCGACATACCGGAAGAATTAAAAGGAGAATATGAAATAGAATACACCTTTGACACGTCCGGCTTTTTGAAATATTACTCTAAATATATTTCATTTGCCGCAATGAAAGAGATTACGGGGATTGCGCAAAAGCAACTTTGGGATTATGCCAATGGGTACAGACATCCGAAAAAGGAAACTTCCGAAAAGATTGTAAAAAGTATATGCTCTTTCGGGGAAAGTGTAAGTCAAACCTCATTATATATCTGATAAAATGAAACAAACGATTGCCTTCCTTTTCCTCTCTGCCCTGCTGGCTGCCTGCGCCCCGAAAGAACAATACTTTGAAGACAGCGGCACGGTCTTTCATACCTTATACCATATCAAATATCAGGCTCCGGCATTGCTGACCGGGCAGATAGATGCCGAGCTGCAAGCCTTCAACCTTTCCCTCAACCCTTTTAACGCCAACTCCATCATCGCCAAGATAAACCGGAACGAAGAGGTGGAGGCAGACGACTATTTTACAACCGTTTTCAACCGTGCCATGTATATCTCCGAAGTGTCGGGCGGCATGTTTGACATCACCTGCGCCCCAATGATTAACCTATGGGGGTTTGGCACTGCCAAAACTGACAGCATAACCCCGCAAATGATTGACAGCATCAAGCAGTTTGTCGGCTACCGCAAAGTGCGTTTGGAAGGCAAAAGGCTTATCAAGGACGACCCCCGCATACAGCTGAACTGTTCGGCTATCGCCAAGGGCTACGCCTGCGATGTTGTCGCCTCTTTATTGGAACGCAACGGCGTGAAGAACTATATGGTGGAAATCGGTGGTGAAATAGTTGCCAACGGCGTAAACAATCAGGGTAACCCTTGGCGTATCGGTATCCGCAAGCCCGAAGACCTCGCCTTGAACGCACCCGCCCAAACGGAAAAGATAATCAGTCTGAATGAAAAAAGAGGCATGGCAACCTCCGGCGACTATCTCAACTACTACCTGAAAGACGGAAAGAAATACGCCCACACCATCAACCCGAAAACCGGCTATCCGGCAGAGCAAAACATCCTGAGTGCCACCGTCCTCGCCGCTGATTGCATGACTGCCGACGGTTTTGCCACTGCCTTTAACGCCTTGGGCTTGGAAGAAGCCTGCCGTCTGGCTGATACACTGCCCGAACTGGACTATTTCTTCATCGGCATTGACGAAACGGGGCAGTATGTGGTAAAATCCTCAAGGGGAATGGAGAAATACACAGGGGAAAAATAAAACAGGGGAAGCAGATTGTCCTGCTTCCCCCGCCTTGTCTCCGACTGCCGATTAATATACGTAATCGGCGTTTGCCAAATAGTCGTAGCTTTCTTGTACGCTGGCAACGGGGTCGTTGTTGGTGTATTGTTCCACTTCCACGTACCAATCCTTGATGTTGTTGGCCTTCATCTGTTCGAATATCGGTTGGAAGTCCAGCATTCCGCTTGCACCAATTTCCTTTTCGTCCTTGATGTGGACGGCTTTGAACTGGTCAGCGCGTTCTTGCAGATATTTCACCGCGTCGCCGCCGCCTACCTGACACCAGTAAACGTCCAATTCAAAGAATACGTGATTCTTGCTTACGTTATCCAACAGGAAGTCGTAAATCAGCTGGTCTTCAATTGTCTTGAATTCAAAATTGTGATTGTGATAGCCGAAGGCAATGCTTGCGGTAGCCGTCTGGATACCAACGGAGTTGAAATAGTCGCAATACAGTTTCAGATCATCCAGTGTAGTCTGATCGTTCACCGGCATCCACGGCTGAATGATGTACTTTACACCCAGTTCGTTGTGTGCTGCAATCGCCTTGTCCCACCATGACATGATTTCAGCTTCCTTTTCCTTGTCGAAAGATTGTCCCAAGTGTGCACTGGTACATTTCATGCCCAGGTCATTCACAATATTCTTGAATTCGGTAGGAGCCAAACCGTAGATTTTACCGTCGTCGTAGCCTGCCGTTTCCAGATTCTTGTAGCCCATCTTGGCAACCGTTTCCAACACGGCTTGAATGCCCGATTCCTTCACCATATCCCTCAACGAATACAGCTGGAGACCGATATATTTATCGGAACCTGCGGCAGCAGCGGCAGCGGGACTGCCTCCACAGGAAGATAACAAATGAGGAGCTGCAATTCCTCCGGCAAGCAACAGAGATGCCTGTTTCAAAAAGTGACGTCTGTTTTGCATAATACTAAAGCAATTATTTTTAATTAAATAAAACTGCGCAAAACTACGATATATATTCTTACTACTTATTGTATGTACCTGTTAAAATGAGTAAAAACATTTACAAATCTCAAGCGGGTGATTCCGCCAGACATAAATCGGCAAGCATCGCCCGTGTTTCCCGTATCAGGTCGGCAGGAGCGATGCGCAGTTGCAGCCCACGCTGTCCGGCACTGACAAATATATGCTCAAACCCCGCCGCCGTCTCGTGCAAATAGGTCGGGAAATGCTTTTTCATCCCTATCGGCGAACAAGCCCCGCGAATATACCCCGTCAGGGGAAGCAATTCCTTCATGGGTATCAGCCAGCAACTCTTATTGCCCGATGCCTTCGCCGCTTTCTTCAAATCCACTTCCCCGTCGCCGGGAACAACGCACA
>LBCX01000153.1 GCA_001657575.1 Bacteroidales bacterium Barb4 | reverse complement strand
GTTTATGAATATCTGAATACGCATAATTATATGAAAAGGGGAATGTTACTGGCAGGCATCTGTCTTGCCTGCGTGCTTCAAACGATGAAGGCGGACAGGGTAGAAATTGATGGCGTAGTGTATGCTACTGACGACAAAACTGCTACTGCTGCCGTAGTTTCTTTTATTGAGGATTACCCGAAAGGTTCCAAACTTGACATTCCGTCGGATTTTCCATACTTCTCAAATCGCTATACTGTAACAGGAATTGCGCAATCGGCTTTTTACGGGAATAAATGGATTGGCTCCGTAACCATCCCAAACAGTGTAACAAATATCGGAGATTGGGCTTTTTATGGCAGCTCCCTAACTTCCGTCACCATTCCGGGCAGTATAAAACATTTTGCTGAAGCTGTTTTTGCGGCATGTACATCCCTCAAGTCCGTTCTTATAAAAGAGGGAGTAATACATATCGGAAATCGCGCCTTCCAGAATTGTTCTTCCCTTACTTCCGTAGCTATCCCGAACAGTGCAAAAGGTATCGGCACAATGGCTTTTGAGAATTGTACGAAATTACAAGACATCCATCTTGAATGGGACAATCCGGATGGAATATTCATTGCTGAAGATGCTTTTGCGGGCGTGCCGACAACGTCCTGCCGTATTCATATACCAAAAGGATCCGAAGAAAAGTACGGATGGAAAAGCGATGCCACGGATATGAAATGGCATGGGTTTTCCATTATTCCTAATCAATATAGTGTTGTCGCCAAGACAAATGATTTGGCAATGGGAAATGTGAGCAGAAGTATAAACGGGGATCTTGCTTACGGCACGGAGGTGACGTTGACGGCTAATCCTGTTGACGGGTATCATTTGGTGAAGTGGACGGATGAGAAAGAGGATAGTCTTTCTGCTGTTAATTCTTATACATTCTTTGTGGCGGGAGACACGGTTGTTCAGGCGCATTTTGCGAAAAGCAGCTATCATGTAACCCTGCCTGCCGCCGAAAACGGTCGCACAGAGATAGCGGACGGCAAATCCGATTATGCGTATCGGGACACGGTGCGCGTGAAAGCCTCCCCTGATTACGGTTATCATTTTGTGAAATGGACAGACGCAGGGGGCGACAGCCTTTCCTCCGACACTCTCTTTACTTTCATTCTGACACGGGACACGACCATTCAGGCGCATTTTGCGAAAAGCTATCAGGTGAGTTTGTCCGCCGGTAAAAATGGTACGATAACGTCGGGCGAGGGTAAATATGCCTATGATACGCAGGTGGAAGTAAGAGCAGAGGCTGATGAGAATTATCATTTGGCGAAATGGGTAAATGCGGCAGGCGACAGCCTTTCCGATGCCAATCCGTATAAGTTTGTGGTGAAAGGGGATACGGTACTGACGGCGATATTTGCGATAGACAGGTATCTTATCGCCATTGATGCAACGGAAGGAGGGCAGGCACTCGGCGGGGAATATTATGACTATGGGACATTGGTGGCGATGGAGGCAGTCCCCGATTCGGGATATGTCTTTACGGGCTGGATGGCCGGGGACAGCTTTAACATACTGATTTCTGACAGAAGGAAACTCAGCTTTGTGCTTACAGGGAAAGAGTATAAGGCTTATCGGGCAGTTTTTGCAAAGGAACCCCTAACAGGGTTTGAAACCCTGTTAGGGGTAAATGGCGCGGCGCAGGCTTATTACGCGGACGGCGCATTGCATCTTGTCAATTTGGAAGGATGTTTCATTTCGGTTAGTACGATAACAGGAGAAAAGGTGCTGCAATTCAAAGCAGGCGATACCGAATATCCTGCGGCTTTGCCTGCGGGGATTTATATACTGAATGCGGCAGGCGGGAGAGGGAGATATGTAGCAAAGCTTGTGGTGAAGTGAGGGCGTCCTGAAAGAACGCCCGATTTCAGCCCTACATGGAGCGGAGCGGAATGTGGGGTTTACGGAATGGGCGACCTATGAAATCCTGAAAGGATGAAAGAATATATCGTTCTTTCAGAACTCTTTTGTCGGCATCGTCCCTAAACCCCACATTCCGCTTCGCTGCATGTGGGGCTGAAATCGGGCGTTCTTTCAGGACGCCATTGTCGGCGGCGTTCTTGTAACCCCACATTCCGCAAACCCCACATTCCGCTGCGCTCCATGTGGGGCTGAAATCATTCGTCCCTTCGGGACTTTTGCGTAATATCTGTTTATAATGAGGAAGGAAGAGAGGTACAAGGGGGTTTTGGGATGGTTTGCCGAGAATGGGGCGGTTGCGGAAACGGAGTTGCGCTATGATGATCCGTTTCATCTGCTTGTAGCCGTTATTCTTTCTGCGCAATGCACCGACAAGCGGGTGAATATGATTACGCCGGCTTTGTTTGAGGCTTTTCCTTCGGCTGAGAGGCTGGCGGCGGCATCGCCCGATGAGGTTTACACGTATATCCGTTCAATTTCTTATCCCAACAGCAAGGCGAAGCATCTGGTCGGTATGGCGCAGATGCTCGTCGGGGACTTCGGCGGGAAAGTTCCGGCGGATGTCGATACGTTGCAGAAGCTGCCGGGCGTGGGACGCAAGACGGCAAATGTGGTAGTCGGTGTTGCTTTCAATATTCCCTCCATGCCCGTTGATACGCATGTGTTCCGCGTTGCCAACCGTCTCGGTCTGACAGACAACAGCAAGACACCCTTGGAGACGGAGCGGGAACTTGTCAAGCATATCCCTTCCCGCCTGTTGACGGTTGCGCATCATTGGTTTATCCTTCACGGGCGGTATGTCTGCCTTGCCCGCAAGCCCAAATGCGAGGATTGCGGACTGAAAGAATGGTGTAATTACTACGCGGTTGTCAGGGTGAAACCGGCGGAGCGGAGGGCTTCCCAATAAGCGGGGTAGCTTTTGGTGACGACTTCGGGGTCGGCAATGGCAATGCTTTCGGGACGGGAGAGGGCGAAGGGGGCGAATGACATGGCCATGCGGTGGTCTTCGTAGGTGGCGATGAGAGGGCAGGCTTCCGGAGGGCAGTGTTCGCCGTTCCATTGCAGGGTGTCGCCGTTACTGTCGGAGAGCGGGAAGCCTAATTTGCGGAGTTCTGTTTTCAAGGCTTCCATACGGTCGGTTTCCTTTATTTTGAGGCTTTGCAGACCGGTGAGGCGGAAGGGGATGTTGAGAGCGGCGCAGGTGGCGGCAAGGGTTTGCGCCAAGTCGGGTTCGTTGATAAAGTCGTATTCAAAGGTTTGGCAGGTGTTTCCGGTGTGGTGGAGAAGGGTGCCGGTGTCGGTGAAGGTTGTTTCCACGCCCAAGCGGGTGAACAGTCGGGCTACGGCGGCATCGCCTTGCAGGCTGTGTTTGAACAGTCCGGTCAGTTCTATTTCGGAGCCTTTGGAGAGGGCGGCGATTTCGTACCAGTAGGAGGCGGCACTCCAATCGGACTCAACGGTGAAGGGGACGGGGGTGTATTTCTGCGGGGGTATGCAGATGGATTGTTCCTGCCGGTCGGCTTTCACGCCGAATTGTTCCATCAATTGGAGGGTGAGGTCAATGTAAGGCTTGGAGATAAGGGTGCCTTGCGGGCGGAGGGTGAGACCTGTTTCCATCAACGGGGCTATCATCAGTAGGGCGGACAGGTATTGCGAGCTTACGTTGCCTGCCAAGGCTATTTCGCCTCCCCGAAGGGGACGACCGGAGATGCGCAGGGGGGGATAGCCCTCTTTTTCCATATATTCGATGTGTGCGCCCAAGGCGTTGAGGGCGTCTGCCAAAATACGGATGGGGCGGTTTTTCATGCGCTCTGTGCCGGTGATTGTCCAGTTGCCCTCGGTGATGGAGAGGTAGGCGGTCAGGAAGCGCATGGCTGTGCCGGCGGCTTTGATGTCGAAATTGCAGGCGGCAGAAGTTAGGGCTTGTTGCAGTACGGCGGTGTCGTCGCAATCTGCCAAGTTCCGGACGGAGTATTTGCTTCCGCCCAGTGCGTTTAATATGAGCACGCGGTTGCTGATGCTCTTGGAGGCGGGGAGCGGGACGGAGAGGCGGACGGGCTGCGCGGGGCTTGTTACGTGACAGTTCATGCTTGGCAATAGAGTATGTGTGTGGTTGTGCTGTCTGTGCGAAAGCGGTTGTCGGCTCTTTCGCCGACAATCCACAGTATGTTTTCGCCGCTGCAAAGAAGCCATGCTTCTTCCTTTTGTATCCGGCTGTATTTGCGGTCGGAGAAGTAGTCGCTCAGTTTCTTTTTTCCTTTCATTCCGAAGGGGATGAACCAGTCGCCTTCGCGCCAGCGGCGCAGCGATAGGGGGAAAGTTATTTTGTCGGAGTCGAACCATGCTGTGCGGTTGTCTTTCCCGCAGGGAACATCGGCAGATGCAGGGATTTTACGGATGGACAAAGGCAGTGGCAAGTGTGCGGTGTCTTCTTCGGCGGTTATGGTGTATGTATCGGTTGTCTGTTTGTCCGGCAGGGGAGAGAGGAGCAGACAGTCGCGGTCTTTTATCAGGCGATTGCTTGCCGAATAGAATGTTTTGCCGGATGTACCGTTGAGGGAGAGGAATATTTCGCGGGAGACGGGGCGGGTGAAATGGAAGGGCTTTAACAGTTCATACAGGACGGTTTCGGGAGCGGGACAGTTTAAGAGGGCGGGAATGGATAGGCGGGTGTCTGTTTCCCAAACTTTCAGGGCAGCATCTTGTATGGCGCGGTCGTAGAGAAGGGCGGCATCGGAGAGGTGTCCGGCTGTGCGGGCGATGGTTTGTTTGACGGCGGGGTTGATTTGTTCCAGCAGGGGGAGGATGCGCAGGCGGAGGAAGTTGCGGGTGTATTCGTCGGAGAGGTTGGTGCTGTCGGTTATGTAGGTGCAGCCTTGTTGGTCAAGCCATTCGGTTATTTCATGGCGGCTTAGGGAGAGCAGGGGGCGGACGACAAAGCCGTTGCGGGGGTGTATGCCTGTGAGACCGTGTATGCCGCTTCCGCGCAGGAGGTTGAGGAGGAGAGTTTCTACGCTGTCGTCGCGGTGATGGGCTACGGCAACGGCTTGGGCGTTAAGGCTGAGGCGCAAGGTTTCAAACCATTCGTAGCGGAGGTTTCGGGCGGCTGTTTCGATGGAGAGCCGGTGCTGTTTGGCATAGGCGGCAGTGTCGAAATGGACGGTGTGAAAGGGAGTGTTATGGTCGGCGGCGACTTTGGCGGCAAAGGCTTCGTCACGGTCGGACTCTGCACCGCGCAGGTGGAAGTTGCAGTGGGCGGCGATGCAGTGGTAGCGCAAGCGTACCAGCAGGGTGAGGAGAGCGACAGAATCGGCTCCGCCGCTGAGTCCTACCAGTACGGGTTGATGGATTTCCGGTAATAAACGGTGTTCGGATATGTATGTGCGGACAGTGTTAAGCACGCGAGGGTCGGGTGTCAGGCTTCTACTCCAGCCAGCTCAGGGTCGATTATGATGCGTCCACAATATTCACAGACGATGATCTTTTTGCGGAGCTTGATGTCCATTTGTCGCTGGGGGGGGATTTTGTTAAAGCATCCTCCGCAGGCGGCGCGTTGGATATAAACGACTGCAAGTCCGTTGTGTGCACCTTTGCGCAGGCGTTTGAAAGCTGTCAGGAGACGGGGTTCAATGGCGTTTTCGAGCTTCTTGGCTTTTTCCCTGAGCTTTTCTTCTTCCTGCTTGGTTTCGGCGATGATCTCTTCCAGTTCTCCCGTTTTCTGAAGCTGATCGGCTTTACGTCCTTCCAATGCTTCGGCTTGTGCGGCTATTTCTTCTTGTTTCCGGCTTATCAACTCGCTGTATTCGCTTATTTTCTTTTCGGAGAATTGGATTTCCAAGCCCTGATATTCAACTTCTTTGGAAAGGTTGTCGAACTCGCGGTTGTTGCGGACACTGTCTAATTGTGCCTTGTATCTGTCTATGAGGGCGGTTGATTCGGTTATCTTGTTCTTCTGCATGGCTACGGAGGCTTCAAGTTCCTGAATGTCGGTGCGGTATTTCTCCAGCCGCGTTTCGAGTCCGGCTATTTCGTCTTCCAAGTCCTGCACTTCGAGGGGGAGTTCTCCACGCAGTGTTTTTATCCTGTCGATTTCACTCACCATTGCCTGAAGCTGGTATAGCGCGGCAAGTTTTTCTTCTACCGTGTACTCTTTTTCGACCTGTTGTTTCTTTGCAGTCATTCTATAAATATTTAACCGGGTTTACTTGAACGTTTGAAAAATGAGCGGCAAATGTAGGGAACTTTTGTTTGAGTATGGAATAAAAAATGTCTTTTGTGCAAACTTCGGATTCATAGTGTCCGATGACGGCGAGCAGGAGGATGTTTTCAACGTCGTAGAAATCGTTGTATTTGGCTTCTCCCGTGATGAATACGTCGGCATCTTGGCTGATGGCTTCTTTGATGAGGAAGGCTCCGCTTCCTCCGCAGAGGGCGATTTTCTTGACCGGTTTGCGAGGGAGAAGGGAATGGCGGAGGCTTGACAGGGCGAAGAGTTCTTTCAAATGAAGGAGAAAGGCGGCGGGGTCTGTTTCGGCGGGCAGTTCTCCGATGATGCCTGAGCCGGCGTCTGTCCTTGCGAGCTGTGGGCTGAGGATGCGGGGGGATTGCAGCCCGATGATGTCTGCGAGGTGGTAGTTGACGCCGTCTTTGGCGTTGTCGAGGTTGGTGTGTGCGGCGTAGATGACGAGGTTGTGTCGGCAGGCTTTGATGAGGCAACGCTCTTCCGAAGTTGCACCTGTGAGGGACTTTATGGGTTTGAAGAGCAGGGGATGGTGGGATATGATGAGGTTGCAGCCTTTGGCGAGGGCTTCATCGATGACGGCTTCGGTGACGTCGAGGCAGAGGATTGCGCCGGTGGCGGACTGATGGACGTTGCCTGCCTGCACGCCGGCGTTGTCGTATTCTTCCTGCAGAGAGAGAGGGGCGAGGCGTTCTATTTCTGCGAGGATGTCTGTTATCTGGGGCATAAGCATGTGATAAAATTAGTTTATAATTAATGCTTCACAGTAGTCCCGAAGGGACGGGAAATTTCAGCCCCACATGGAGCGGAGCGGAATGTGGGGTCAGCGGAATGTGGGTTTACGGAATGGCAGCGGTAAGAGAGTTCTGAAAGAACGATATATTCTTTCATCCTTTCAGGATTTCATGGGTTGCCCTTTCCGTAAACCCCACATTCCGCT
>LBCX01000479.1 GCA_001657575.1 Bacteroidales bacterium Barb4 | reverse complement strand
ATCTGGCAGCCGCCCACTATCTCCTGACCGGACATCGGGCAAACGCCAGGGCGGTGTACGATGCCCGCCGCGCCTTCTTCGCCCTGCGACCCCTATACGCCGCCGTCCGCCGCGAAAATCTGGAGAAGACCGTTTCTCCCGTCCCCGAACGGATGAACGGGAGTATTCTTTACTGTTTTTACATAAAAGGGAGGAAAAGATATGCGGAGTTAAAGAACTTAGCCTACCTTTGGGCTTGTTCTTAGTTTTCTTCACATATTAATCTTATTGTCATGAAAAAGAAATGGATTTGTACCGTGTGCGGTTATGTACACGAAGGCGACGAGGCTCCGGATTTTTGCCCGCAATGCAAACAGCCGAAGAGCAAGTTTAAGGAACTGACAGAAACGGAGGGTGCCCTGCAATTTGCCGATGCGCACGTGCTGGGAGTAGCCAAAGGCGTTGACCCCGTCATTCTGGAAGGATTGAAAGCGCACTTCACGGGCGAATGTTCCGAAGTGGGCATGTACCTCGCCATGAGCAGGCAGGCAGACCGCGAAGGCTACCCCGAAGTGGCGGAAGCCTTCAAACGCTATGCGTGGGAAGAAGCGGAACACGCTTCCCGCTTTGCGGAACTGCTCGGCGAAGTGGTTTGGGACACAAAGACCAACCTGAAAAAGCGTATGGCAGCGGAATGTGGTGCCTGCGAAGACAAAAAGCGCATCGCCACACTTGCCAAGCAGCAAAACCTGGATGCCATCCACGACACCGTGCACGAAATGGCACGGGACGAAGCCCGTCACGGCAGAGGCTTTGAAGGCTTATACAACCGCTACTTCAAGTAAGCGCGTTGTAACTAAACAGAGAGGGCGTAACCGTAAGGTTACGCCCTCTCTATGTTTCTTCATAGCCGAAAAAGAGCTTCTTAGTTTACGTGAGTTCAATAGACATTATATAGAATAAAGTTATACAGTACACATTTTCAATGACATTCTAAAATTATGCAGACCGCAAGCAATGAGCATGAGCAAATCGTCAAAGCCAAACTTGCAGCACCTGAAACGCTCTTTGACAATACGACATTTTTTGACTCCTCCGATAGCATGCTTGTATGGGGGTAAAAACGAAACATATTGCATAGCATGTTTGGAAAGCGAAAAATCAGGGAAGGTTGGATTTTTGTCATTGCTAATTAAGAATACTCAACGTGCCGTTTCGGTAATGCATTAATAATAAAACAGACAGTTCCAACATTTCTACTTTTTTAGAATAACATTTAGATTTTCTTCGCATTCTTGCTAAAAAATGCCTGAATAAACTGTTGTATCCTTCGACAGTAAATGTTTCCGCTTTAGTTTGCAGGTGCTTTTTCTTT
>LBCX01000152.1 GCA_001657575.1 Bacteroidales bacterium Barb4 | reverse complement strand
CGGTTGTTTCCATTTACGGGAAAAACAAGAAGCCGACGGGCGGGCAGCTGGGCGATTTGGATGCGGTCGTTTTTGATATACAGGATGTCGGCGCCCGTTTCTACACCTATATCAGTACGATGCACTATGTCATGGAGGCTTGCGCCGCGAACGGCAAGGAGTTCATCGTCTTAGACCGTCCCAACCCCAACGATTATGTGGACGGGCCTGTACGGCGAAAAGGCTTCGAGTCGTTTGTAGGCATGCACCCCATACCTGTCCTGCACGGGCTGACGGTCGGCGAGCTGGCACGGATGATAAACGGGGAGAAGTGGCTTAACACGGCGGACACCTGCCATTTGCAGGTAGTCACAATGGAACATTGGCGGCACGGGGATGCCTGTCACCTGCCGGTCAAGCCTTCGCCCAATCTGCCGAACCCGCAGGCGGTGCGCCTTTATCCCTCCCTCTGCCTGTTTGAGGGCACTATTGTCAGTGTGGGTCGGGGGACAGATTTCCCTTTCCAAGTGCTGGGCTGCCCGGATGCAAAATACGGGACGTTTCAATTCACGCCCGTGTCTCTGCCCGGCTTTGATGCCAATCCGCTGCAAAAGGATAAACGCTGTTACGGTATCGACTTGCGGGAAATGCCCTTTGAAGGGGGATTCTCTTTGCGCTTCCTGCTTGACTTCTATCGAAAAGCGGGAAAAGACAGGAGGGCTTTCTTTTCCCGTCCGGAATGGTTTGACCTGCTGGCAGGTTCGGGGGAATTGCGCCGGCAAATCACCGGCGGAATGACGGAAAAGGAGATACGGGCAAGCTGGCAGCCGGAGTTGAAGGCTTACAGGCAAATGCGAAAGAAATATCTGTTATATGAAGAACGGTAAAAACGGTATTTTACCCCTGACAGAAGTTGAAACTCTGTTACCTAAGGAAGATTTGTGTTCCTGTTCGGTATTATTTCAAGTTTCCTTCCGTGAACATTTGGAGGAATCAAATTTATGCCGTAATATTGCGACCGATTTCAGAGCAGTGCTCTGCTCAGGTCCCATAGCTCAGTTGGTTAGAGCACCTGACTCATAATCAGGGAGTCCTTGGTTCAAGCCCAAGTGGGACCACAAGAAACAGTAGAGAGAGTTACAAGAGATTGTAGCTCTCTTTTGTTTTTAGGAACCTATTCAATACATCATTACTTCCAGTTTATTTTTCCACCGTTCCCAATCAGGCATTTCAGAAGAAAGAAGATTGTAAAAAGCGCGGGTGTGTCCGCGATGTAACAGGTGGCATAACTCATGGGTGATAACATATTCTATACAAGGTTTAGGTGCTTTTATCAACTCCGTATTGAGGATGATTTTCCCTTTTGGCGTACAGCTTCCCCACCGATTTTCCATTACTTGGATATAGAGTGATGCAGGTTCAACATTATATTTCTTAAAACGCTGAATAATTGGTTCTGCAATCTCTGCAAATTTGATTTTGGCTCGTTCCTTATACCATTCTTTCATTAGATGAGATACAATATATTGTGTCTCTACAGGTGGTTTTTGCATACAGACAATTTCAAAATAACGTCCTTTGAATTTTATGCTATGGGGCTTTCCTTCTGTTACCCGTAAGGTATATTGTTTTCCTAAATACAGATGAGATTCACCACTTATATACCTGCGTTCAGGCATTTTATTGCCAAATGATTTGAAAAAAGCCTGCTGTTTCAATATCCACGATGCACGTTTGCTTATTTTCTCCGTTATTTTTTCTTTTGAAGTATCTATCGGAGCCTTAACTGTCACCTGTCCATCAGGATTTACAGTTATTCCTAAGGTTCTACGGTCGGAATAAGTTATGGAATAATTGATGTCGGTCGTGCCGTAAATTATTGTTTCCGTTGTCATTTGAACCATAATTTAGCTACTTCAACAGAACGGTCTATAATATTATCCATATCATCAAAAGTCAGTGGAATGTCATATTTTTGTTTTAAGCCATCAGTCAAATAATCTTCTATCTCTATTTTTAGTTGACCGATTCGGTCAGTTTTTGTATGCCAGTCCACTATTGGTTTCTCATCGTCTAAAATATATTTCCGAATGATTGTATCAATGGACAATGCGATATCTAATGCAATATCCGTGGTTGCAATTGTAGAGACGCAATGCATTGCGTCTCTACGTTGTATGGCGTCTCTACGTTGCATTGCGTCGTTATCCATACCCTTGAACGTTTCCATGCACAATCCGAAATATGCCCTTGCCGTATTATTATTTGCAATCTTGGACGGAATGTCACTGTCTGTATGCGAAAGCACCGATTCCATGTGCTGCGTAACCTGCTTTAGGTATTCTGCATCATCAATTCGCCCTTGCTCGTAAGCGGCAATTGTTTCCTTTAACAAATCTGAAAACTTCTTGTAGAAAGCAGGGTCAGTATCCATATTTTCTGTAATATGCTTGGCTGTTCGGGAGGCTATAGTGTCAGCTTTGGCGGCTTTTCCTACGATTTTCTCTACCTCTTCGGCAAATTTTTCCTTGTCGAAAATATCTACCAAGTCAGTAAGAATTTTGACTTCACTACTTTCGATGTAAGTATCAATCAACTTTTGTATTTGGACTTCGTATTTTTTATAATCAATACTGTCGGAATAACGCTCCTGAACGGCATGTCTTAATTTCAGGAACATGGTCAAATCATCCTTGTATTGATTGATGCGTTGTTCGTCGTTTTCTTTATGAAAGACAATGGACGACAATGCTGTTTTCAAACAACTTGCATAAGCAGTCAGTTTTTCATAAAACTGCTGTCGGATGTCTTCATGTCGAAGCAATTGCCCGTAAGCCTCCAAATCTCTTTTGTTTGGAACGGCTTTGAATATATCCCATAATTCAGAATGTTTTTGCGGTAATTTTTTGGTTTCTTCCGACACATCCGTAAAAACGTTGTTCAAATCTTCGGGGTCATAGTCTGAATAAATGTCCAATGCCTCATTCAACAGTTTAAGTACACCATAATAATCAATAATGTACCCAAATTCTTTTCCTTCACATACACGATTTACCCGCGCAATGGCTTGCAAAAGTGTATGTCCTTTCAGCGAGCGGTCAATGTACATTACCGTATTGCGCGGTTCATCAAAGCCCGTCAACAATTTGTCGACCACAATAATGATTTCAGGCGTATCTCCTTTCTTAAATCGGTTGATGAGATTGCTTTCGTATTTTTTTGCCGTGCCGTGCTCGTCCATCATCTTTTTCCAAAAGGCTTTTTCGGCATTGGATGCTTTTTCATAAGCGGTTTCTTCACCTTCGCGGTCATCAGGTGATGTAATCAGCACTTCCGATGAAACGATTCCGATTTCATCCAAAAACTGTTTGTATTTGATGGCAATTCGCTTTCTCGGACAAACCAATTGCCCTTTAAATCCCGTACCCTGCCAGTTATCCCGATAATGTTTGGAAATATCCCAAGCAATCATGTAAATGCGCTGTTCAGCTTTATCCACTTGGTCGGCACTGCTAAACTTCTTTTTCATATCCGCCCGCTGATGTTCGTTAAAATGTTCGCTGATCTCATCAAAAAAGCGGTCTATGGCATTTTCATGTACCACTTGCGGAACAACACGTCCTTCATACAAAAGCGGAACAACAGCACCGTCTTTCACCGCCTGATCGACCGTATAAACCGGAAGGATAATCCCCCCAAACTTGGCAGCCGTGCTTTTTTCTTTCTTCATCAAAGGCGTTCCGGTCATGGCTAAGAAACAGGCATTCGGCAGCGTTTTTTGCATTTGAATGCTCATATCTCCATATTGACTGCGATGCCCTTCGTCAATCAAGACAAAAATAGCAGGGTCAGTCAATGGTTGTTTTATCCCCTTGACTGCTTTCTCAAATTTATTGATAACCGTAGTAATAACCGCATCGCTTTTACTCTCCAGCAACTCAATTAATTTATCTCCTGTAGTGGCATTTTCTACATAAATATCACATTTTTTGAACGTTCCCGTGATTTGCCGGTCAAGGTCGGTGCGGTCTGTTACCAATATGATTTTAGGATTGCGGATGCTTTTATCCAAGACGATGGCTTGCGCCAACATGACCATGGTCAATGATTTTCCACTTCCTTGCGTGTGCCATATTACACCGCCTTTCCGTTTTTCCCCTTCAATCGGGCGAATTCGCTCCATCACCTTTTTGATGGCAAAATATTGCTGGTAACGGGCAATCTTCTTGATGCCGTCGTCATAGACGGTAAAATTAAACAGCAAATCCAACAGCCTTTCAGGACGGCATAAGCTGTATAGATACCTGTCCTGTTCGGTTGGCTCTATTGGATTTTGTTCCATTTGTTCGAAATGGTTGCGTACATATTGAAAACGGGAGGCAAACAATCGGTCTTTTTGAGATGTATTCAACGGTGTGTTGATGATTTGGTGTAGAGACGCAATGCCTTGCGTCTCCACCTGTTTGTCCGAAAATTGTTCTCTCCATTTACCCCAGAATTTGGCGGGCGTAGCCGTTGTGGCATAAGAGGCAAATGTTGTGGCAATGCCCAATACCAAAGCTGAATAGACGTAAAGCGCACGGATGCCGTCCTCCTGTTGGTTTCGCAAATGCTGTGAAATAGCCTGCTCCAATGAATCTTTGATGTCGGGGCGTTTACATTCGATAACACACAAAGGGATACCGTTTACAAACAGCACAATATCGGGGCGATAGGTTTCACTCATGCCTGTTCGGGTAACGGCAAACTCTTCGGTTACATGAAACACGTTTCTTTCAGGATGCTTCCAGTCGATGTAATTCAGTGTAAAACTTTTCTTGTCGCCGTCAATACTTTGTTCAAGCGTTTTCCCAAAAGTAAGTAAATTGTAAACATATTCATTTCCTGAAATAAAACCCTCTGCCATGGGGACATTACGCATAGCTTCGATACCGTTTTCGATATTTTGGACAGAAAAATAGGCTGTTTTAGTAGCTGATGCCTGAATGGAATTGATTTCTTCCAATTGTTTGCGAAGGATAGGTTCCAACAAGACGTGATTGGGTTTCCCGCCACGCAGTTCGAGTGCTTCTTCGGGCGATAGATAGGTATATCCCAGCTTTTGCAATAATTGCAGTGCGGGGATTTGACTGATATGGTCTTCTTTGAAGGAAATGTTGTTCATTTATTTTTATTTTTCAATGCCTTTTTTTCTTCGCTTTTAAGTCTGCGTTCTACTTTTTTCACATCCTCTCCGGCAGGCTGTTGCTCAGGTATGATATTCCGCTTAATTAACATTTCTCTCACTGCCAAATTGTTATCTACATGTTCTTTTTCAATCGGATTCATTCCGTTTAAATCCTTTGCTTGGACGTTCACTGAAGTCATTTCTGCTGCTAAATCTTTTGCTTTAATCCCTATTGTAGATAAGAAATCAGCAACGGGACGGTTTTCAGGCACACCAATACGCCGCTTTAACATATTGGTGTCTAATTTGAATAATGCTTTATCTCCTTTTGATCTTATAATTGCAAAACCTTTTCCATCCACACCCCGTTCATAAAGTACGCCTGATAATATTTTTTCTGTTTCGGCTAATTTGGCTCTGGCTTGAACTCGTTCATAATCTAATATTCGTTGTTCAATCAGTTCAGCACGCCTTGTTTGAATAGCAAAATAGTTTTGCGCAAAAGATATTTGTTCTTTTTTACTGTCCCCATTTTGTGCAATTAAGTAGCAGGCATAGCGAGTAAGAAGAGTGTCATCTATCTCTTTTTCAGCACCTTTTGGCATGGGGATCGTTTTCCTGATGTCAGGAAAATGATCAGTTATTTTTTGCCTGCATTTTTACATGCCTCTTTTGCCTTATCTATTACTTTCGAGAAGTTTTCCCATTTGGAGTAGCCTAATAAGATCTGTAATTCTCTCGCACTCCAGCATTCTATACCCTCATATTCTGAAGATACTTGCTCGAATCGTTCAAATAATGCTTTGATTTCTTCTGATTTCATGTGATTTTGAGTTTGAAATTTTTGTATAGATTTTATTCATAATATTTTTGTTTTCTTTTATTGAATGCAGGCATCGCTCCTTCAAGTACTTTAACTATGCAACCGTTTATCTCTCTATCTTCAATACTCCTCGATTTAAAACTAAACAAATTATTATCTTCTTTATTAATATTGACATATATATAACTTGCTCAGCATCTGACACGGCAACTAAATAAGGATTTGGAACCTTGCATTAACTGGCAGTTATATTCTAAAAAACTAAGGGGAAATAAATAATTATAAAGTTCTAATGGGTTTTTAATCTGATCATTTATGAATCATGGAATTGATTTCTTCCAATTGCTTGCGAAGGATAGGTTCCAACAAGACGTGATTAGTTTTCCCGCCACGCAATTCGAGTGCTTTTTCAGGCGATAGATAGGTATATCCCAGCTTTTGCAATAGTTGCAAGGCGGGGATTTGACTGATATGGTCTTCTTTGAAGGAGATATTGTTCATTTTGTAATCATTCTACTTGGAAATAAATTTATCCGTATGGCACTTTTCTATACATGTTGTTTTCTCATGTCAGGTGCTGTAATGTTTGTTCTAATTCGCTTACGCCGAATGTTTTTTGTGAGGTTCCATTGCTTCCTTTTTAATTTAATCTTCAATCCATTCAAAAAGATATTCGTCTTTAAATTCTATTTCAAATTTATTCAGGATATTCATATATTCGTCTTTAAATGTTTTTCTTTTGTGGTGTTCTTTTTGTTTTTGTATGTATTGGATGACATTATCCAATGCCGAGTGACTGTATGAAAACGCTCCAAAGCCTTCCTGCCATTGAAAATTAAATTTGGTAAATTTCTTCTCCTTTACAAAAGCATTGGACGATTTTTTTATTTCTCTTATTAAATCCGACAGACAACAGGTTGGTTTCATTCCAATTAAGAAATGAATATGATTTGCTGTACCATTGATTGCCAACATTTTTTGTCCTTTATTCTGAACGATTCCTGTAATATATTTATATAGTTCCGTTTCCCAAGTGGGGTTAATCAATGAATCCCGATTTTTTATAGCGAATACAATTTGAATGTATATCTGTGAAAATGTCCCAGCCATAATTTTACTCTTTTATTGTTTTATTGTTTTATTGTTTTATTGTTTTATTGTTTTATTGTTTTATTGTTTTATTGTTTTATTGCTTTATTGCTTTATTGTTTTATTGCTTTATTGTTTTATTGCTTT
>LBCX01000018.1 GCA_001657575.1 Bacteroidales bacterium Barb4 | reverse complement strand
GATATGGCTTTTAGTTATACATTTGCGGCTTCATAAAATTGGCATACCAATCATGGATAAAAGTTTCTCCTCCAAGCTCATCCATTTGGGCGATAAATTCGGCGAATCGGTGTCAAGAAGCAAATCGATACCCATCGTGATGACCTCTGTCTTTTCTTTTGACGATGTGGAATCTCTTGACCAAGTCTATGAAGGTGAAGCCGACGGTTATATTTACACGCGAAACGGCAATCCTGTGCATGACGCCCTGTCCGAAATCATGGCTTCCGTGGAAGAGGGCGGGGCTGCTCTTGCCTACTCGTCGGGGATGGGAGCCATTGCGCTGAGCATCATCTCGCAGGTGAAGAGCGGCGACCATATCATTGCCGCCAACGTCCTGTACGGCGGTAGTTTTCAATTTATTAAAAGCGAACTGGCGCGTTTTAATGTAAGCGTCACTTTCGTTGACCCGATAAATGAAGACATCGCTCCTTATTTCAAACCCGAAACGAAGGTGGTTTATGTGGAAACCATCTCCAACCCCGCGATGGAAGCGATGGATTTGGAAAGCATTGCAAAAACAGCCCATTGCCACGGGGCTAAATTGATTGTTGATAATACCTTCGCCACACCTGTCATCTGTCAGCCGCTGTTGCTGGGGGCGGACATTGTTGTTCACAGTGCCACCAAGTATTTGGGCGGACACAGCGACATCACGGCGGGGATTGTCGTTGCCGATAAGGAGACCATCGGGCAGGTTTATACCTCCGGTCTTCTGTTTGGCCCCACGATGAGTCCGTTTGATGCCTGGCTGTTAATCCGAAGCCTGCGTACCCTCGAACTGCGCGTAAGGCAACATTCCGATAATGCCCTCAGGCTCGCCGAATACTTTGAGACCAATCCCAAAATCAACAGTGTTTATTATCCGGGGCTTCCTTCCTCCCCGACCCATTCCGTTGCCAAGCGGCTTTTTCACAACAACCTGTTCGGCGGCATGATGAGCATTGACCTTGCCGGCGGCGAACGTGCCGCTTATGACTTGTTGCGCAATCTGGAAACCATCAAGTTTGTCCCGAGTCTGGCGGGCGTGTCCACCTCCACCTCTTACCCTGCCAAAACCTCTCACCGCTCCCTGACCGACGACGAACTGAAAAAAGCCGGCATCTCCAAGGGCCTGATCCGCATATCAACAGGGCTTGAAGACATTAACGACATCATTGCCGAATTTGACAGGACGCTTGCAAAAATCTGAGGAAGAAGGAGGGGGAAGGTAGGAGTAAGGAGGTGGGAGGTAGGAGGTGGGGAGTTCCGTTGCGCGAACTGATGCCGCCCATGTAGAGACTTAATATTATTAAATATTAATAATGTGGTTATTGAAAGGGTTGTATTTTAGTTTCCCTACAAAGGTAAAATGGGTTTTGGACATAGGCAATACGGAGGCAATACGGAGGCAATACATAGGAAGAAGCTAAATGTAAGCGAGGCTATGCTTTGGGGTGTCATTTTGTCATGGTGTCGGGGGATTGCGGGGGTGTTTTGACAGCGTTTGGGGGTGTTTTGCGTGAATATGTAAAAAATGCGGTTTTTTGGGGAGGGTTGTTTTTTATAGTTAATTAAGGGTTGCATGGGGGTTGTTAAGGGTTGAGGAGGTGTGGATTAAGGGATTTTAAGGATATTGGAGGGGTAATTTTGGTTAAGAAGGTGTAATTTTAATAAATTCAAAAGGGCTTTTTGATTGACCCGAGAAAAAAGTTGCTCCTTTTTTTCACTTGTAACTCCATGTTTACTATCATTGCGTGGCAAAAAAGAGGATAATTGTCATGGAGGGGGGAGTTGGGAAGTAAGGAGTTGAGGAGGTGGGAGTAATAGCACGATTCGGTTAGTATTTTCGTCATTGCAAAGCACGAAGCAATTCGTGATTATGAAATATTCTCTAAGAAACTGTTTAAAATTCAGTTTTGATTCTGTTAAATATCTAGTTCCTGTAGAACTACGTCACTTTTTTATGTTTGTTACGAGAACCCCTAACAGGGTTTCAAACCCTGTTAGGGGTATGTTACGCTGATTACTGTTTAAACTTTAGAGTTTGTTTCTGTTAAGTATCAAGTCCTTGAACTATGGTAGTTGCCGGAAAGCAAACAAGCAGATAAACAATCGTTTACGCTGCAAGGCAATAAATAATATAGGAAATGCTAACCTATACAGGCATAAGCTCGCATAAATCAGCGTAACATACCCCTAACAGGGTTTCAAACCCTGTTAGGGGTTCTCCGGAAAGCAAACAAACAGATGAACAATCGTTTACGCCGCAAGGCACTAATAAAGAAATGCTAACCTATACAGGCATAAAACCGCATAAATCAGCGTAACATACCCCTAACAGGGTTTCCAAACCCTGTTAGGGGTTCTATACAGTAAACAGAAATATGAGAGCAACACATTTATTGTCGCTTGCCGCCCTTTGTTTCAGCTTGTCGGGCATGGCTCAACAAACCACATATTATGTGTCGGATCTTGGAGACGACATCAATTCCGGCAAATTCTGGAATGCGCCCGTTACTTTGTACGGTGCTCTGTCTAAAGCCGGTGAAGGAGATATTATCCGCATCACTGAGGGAGAGTATTCTGTCAATCCGGATGTCGGTTCATGGCTGGTAACCAAAGATGTGACTATCATCGGCGGTCACACTCAAACGGAAGCCGCAGGGGAGGCACCGCGCGGAACCGCCACTATCTTGCGCGGTCACCCAAAAACGGACAAGAATGGCGTGAACAGACGTGTAGTAAGCATTACCGGCAGACCGGGTGCCATTATCCATGTTACCCTTGAAAATCTGGTAATAACCGACGGGAACGGGACGAATGATATTGTCGGCGGCATCAATTCGACAGGCGATAACGGCGGCGGTTTGCTTATTTATTATGCCGAAACGGTATTGCAGGATGTTACAATTAAGGGGAATACCGCTGCCGAGAGCAGCAACAGCTCTCTAGGCGGCGGAATATACAGTTTCATGTCTGCCCTTACGATAACCGGAAATTCAGTCGTATGTGATAATATCGGCAACGCGTCCAGCGGTGACGCATCCGGTGGCGGAATATACAGCCTCATGTCTGACCTTACAATAACCGGAAACTCAGTCATACGTGATAATATTGGCAACGCGTCCGGCGGTGACGCATCCAGCGGTGACGCATTCGGTGGCGGGATATACAGTTTCGAGTCTGCCCTTACAATAACCGGCAACTCAGTCATACATGATAATATTGCCAACATGTCCGGCGGCAACGCATACGGCGGCGGAATTTACAGCGAGGAAGGCTCCCTTACCATAGGCGATGGTATAAAAATAGAAAACAATTCAGCCTCTACAGGAACAGGAGAGGGCAGGGGAGGCGGAATATACAGCAAAGGGCATGACGCAACACTTACCATAGGCAATAACGTTGCAATCACCGGCAACATAGCCGTGAACAACCCGTTGAACAACAGATCGGCATACGGAGGAGGACTGCTGTGCGAAGGCACCGTTACGTCTGTAGATCCGGGCTTAACCGTAAAAGACAACACAGCCACCATCGGCCTTGGAGAAGGTTTCGGCGGCGGGATTTCTCATGTTGCGGGCAGCATGACTATTCCCTACGGTCTTATTACCTCCAACAAGGCTGTCAATAATCCGTCTAACCCGAAAGCCGCTTACGGCGGCGGGATATACAGTCGTGGGGCAGATTTTACGCTGTTGGAAACCATCGTAACAGACAATATTGCCACCAACGGGGGAGGCAGGGGCTTTGGCGGCGGAATAGCCAATGTGGAAGCCGGTACATTGGCTGTTTCAGGCATTACCATCGAAGGAAATACGGCAATCGGCAACCGGAGCAGTTTTGGCGTCGGAACCGGCGGCGGCATATACAGTGATCCGTCCTCTGTATTGAAACTGACAGATACTCCTTTCTCCGTAAAAAACAATACAGCGACCACGGGCACAGGTGACAGCAGAGGGAACCACTTTTTTCCGGAGATTCCGCTTACAGTGAATATGCCCGGCAGTAACAGATATTTCATTACCAACATGGAAAACCGTGCCTATGCGGCTATGTTAGGGGATGTGATTGAGTTCCATATAGGCATGTTGAATGAAAGAGATCCAGACGCACTGCCGCCAGTCGTCTATATGAACGGAATTCCATACGAATCAGTCGGTAAGGTTCCCTATTCCAACCTGGACATGTATTATTTGACCGTAATGGAAAACTCGACTGTTGAAATCAAATTCCTTATAGAGTTTCCCCGTTTTTCGGACAGCCGTTTCAGCCTGTCGATTCCACCGGGGAAGATATACTATGTTTCCCCCGATGAGGTGATAGACTTCACCCTGACCGTAAATGATGAGGATTTCAAGGAAAAAAACATTGATCCGACTGTTACGGCAAACGGAAAGGCTTTGACTGCAATCGAAAAAAAAGACGGTATCTATCAATATTCCCTGAAAGCGGCAGGCGGCACAAGGGTTGAGGTTGAACTGCTTTACAATACCATCGTGGTAACTGCCTCTCCGGACAATCCGTTCTCCTTCTCACTTCCGCCGGGTACTTATTATGTTTCCTCCGGCGAGGAGGTGAATTTCACTTTGACGGTGTCGGATGAGGAAATCAATAACATAGAGCCGGCAGTCACGGCAAACAATAGTCCTTTGCCTCCTTACGCCAAGAAAGGCAATGTTTATTCGTATTCCCTGAAGGCAACAGTCAATTTTATATTCATTGATGTCAAAGAGGTCAAATTTACTACACTCTATAATACCGTCATACTTCCTTCCTCTCCGGATGATTTTTTTACCACATTGCCACAAGCGGGAGAATATAATAATATTCCCATCGGCGGCGACTTTGAGTTTACCTTGAAGATAACGGAGAAGAAGTTAAAGGGTGAGGATCCGGTTGTCGTTGCGGGCAATAGGAAGCTGGTGCCCATTAAGGATAATGACAGCACCTACCGATATACCTTTAAAACGGAAGCCAAATTTACACCGGTCAGTATCGCCTTTACTATCGGCAATACCGTTACGATTCCCTCAAGCAGCCGTTTCACGGTATCCCCCCGGTCGGGCTCTTTTTATTTTCGCTCCGTTGATGAATTAACCTTCTCCGTGACGGTGACGGATAATAATGCCAAATACATAGAACCGACAGTCACTGCAAACGGCGAGGTTTTGACTGCATCCCGAGAGGGTGATTCCACGTATCGGTATTCTCTGGTAGTGACAAAAAACACAACGATTGATATCCAACTTATCAGCTATAACCTTATGCTTTTTGCCCCGCCGAACGGTTTCTTCATTACGCCCCGGTCAGGACTGCATGAGGTTAACGGTATGTTTAATTTCACCTTGACATCAAGCGGCGACCTCAAGAATACAGAAGCGCAAGTCATTGTCGGCAGCAATATCCTGCGTCCGATTGCTCAGGATAATGACAGCACCTACCGGTATTCCCTAAGGGTAACAAGCGATACAACTGTTCAATTCTCGTCCGACTATCGTCAAATTACGCTTCTCTCCCCCCTGGATGGGGGAATAGCCATCCTGTCGCCTAAACAAGGGAACTATTACGTTTCTCCCGGGCGTGAGTTTAATTTTACCCTGCGGGTGAACAATGATGTATATAAAAATGTAGAGCCGTCTGTCACTGCCGGAGGTACTCCCTTGATTCCGGTCAGGGACAGCAACGACGGCACCATCTATCATTATACGCTGAAAGTAACGGACGATGCGATTATTCAACTGAAAAAGTCGTTGACGAATTATTACACTGTCTCTCTGCCCGATCAGCGGATAGGTCTTTCCGGCGTGTCGCCGCAGGCAGGCGATTATTTTGTTTCTCCCGGTCGGACGTTTGAATTTAGTCTGATGACGGATGGAACGGGCGACAATCTGCCATACGTCTTTATTAACGGCAGTACTACAGCCCTGCCCCCGTTGTCCGTTAAGAACGGCGTTTACCGGTATTCACTGACGGTGGAAGGAAACACGAATATTCAAATCAAAAGCGTTCCCGAGATCACGATTTCCGCTCTGCCAAGAGGTATATCCTTCCAGTCGCTTCAACCGGGGAGGCACAGTGTTTCGCCCGACGGCAGTTTTGTATTCGATCTGATGGTGAACGAACAACTCTACCGCAATGCCCGACCTGTTATTATAGCCGGAAGTGATACGATATATCCCATTATGGGCAGCGACAGAATATACACGGTACACCTGAAGAATGTAATGAAAAATACGACTATTGACATCTTATTGTGTTATGCGATAACCGTCCAACCTTCTGATGATGTTGATACGGACATTCCCCCCGGTCTGTATCATGTTGCTCCCGGCAGCACTTTTGATTTCACACTGAAGGCAGACGAACGATACGACAATGCCTTTCCGGTAGCTTTTGCCAACGGGAAGGAACTGCCTTCCACTGTCAGGGATGACGGGCGATATGCGGTGTCCATGAAGAACATGGCAGATAATATTACCCTTACCTTCTCCCCCTGTCATAATGTGGTACTCTCAATTTCCGATCATATTGCCGCAAGTGTTGCCGCCGGAGAGCATCATGTTGTCCGCGGCAGTGACTTTGACTTTACGATTACGCAGGAAGAAGCTTATCGGCGTGTAACCCCCGTGATGATTCTCAACGGTGCGATCGTGAAACTGACAGACGACTTGGGTGGAGGCCGGTATGAAATACCCCTGAAAAACATTACGGAGGATAAAGTGATAGCGATAGGATTGTCGGAGTCCTTTGTCATGATCAATTTCACCCTTCCCGAAGGTGTAACGATTGACTTTGTCGGGTATCATTTCTCCTCAAACCAATCTTTTACTTTCCTGCAAGGAGACGCTACCCTTTTCCGCATCACAATGAACAAAGCATACGAGGATTATGTTCCGACGGTTCTCATAAACGGTGTTTCATACAAACCATCCAAAAGAAACGGTTATTACGAACTGTCAACCGTGAGAATCACAAAAGACACTCAGATACGCATCGAGCTGGGAGCCGAAGCTGCCCTCTTCCCCGAAAGCACGGTGAAAATATACGGCAACGGCAGTTTTCTTGTCATAGAAACTCCTGCCGGAGAAGTGCCCGTAACAGTCTATACCCTGACAGGCCGCATCAAGGCACAGCGGAAAGTAGCCGAAACGGAAAGCATCGCCCTGCCAAAAGGGCTGTATATTGTGAAGGCGGGGACGGAAGTGCGGAAGATAATGATCAACTGATTCTGCATGACATGAGTGATTTATGAAAATGATACATAGAACCCTCCTGACTGCCCTCCTGCTTATCCTTGCAACAGGATGCAGCAAGTCCGCTCCCCCCGTGCACATACAACGGTTCGACATCGCCCTCCTCCATGCCGTCCAATCGCAAGACACCGCTCAAATCACCCTCCTCCGAGAGCAATACCCCGTCATGCTCGACATCATTGGGAAAAGCGTACTCAACATGCAATCCCCCGATCAACCCGACTTTTCCAAACAAGTAATACAATACTACTCAGAACCCACACTCCAAAAACTCTATCAAGACGCCGTTACCCTCTTCGCCGACGTCACTGACGCTGAACAGCAATTAGCCGATGCCTTCGCCTTTCTCACTTCCCAATTCCCCTCCATGCAAATCCCTGCCGTGTACATGCACGTCTCCGGCTTCAATCAAAACATACTGGTCGGAGAAGGCACCCTCTCCCTCTCCATCGACAAATACATGGGAGACGACTACCTCCTCTACCAAGAGTTTTTCTACGACTACCAGCGGCAAAAGATGCAACCCCGCAACATCGTACAGGACTACCTCGCCGGCTTCCTCATGTCCGAATACCCCTTCACCGGCAATGAAAACATACTGTTAGAGCGAATGATCTACGAAGGGAAAATAAGATACCTCCTCGCCCAAGCCCTGCCCGGTGTAACCCCCGCCCGCCTCACAGGCTGCACGGAAGAAGAATACCAATGGGTCAAATCCCATGAAAGCAGCATTTGGCAGGCAATCATCGAACGGAAACACCTCTACACCTCCGACCCCCTCACCACTGCCCGATACTTCTCCGACCGCCCTTCCGATTTCCTCTCCGATGGAGCACCCGGAAACCTCGGCACCTGCATAGGCTTCCAAATCATCACCTGCTACATGCAGGAAAACGCCGCCACTCTCCCCACCCTCATGCACCATACAGAACCCCAATCTCTCCTTACTGCTTCCAAATACAAACCCTGACCTCCTTAGCCGGTAATCATTCATCATCAATCGTTCCCAATTGACCCCCGAACTTTTCATCGCAAAAAGAATCCGTTTCGGCAAAGGCGAAGACGGTCACCGTACAATCCCCCCCTCTGTACGCATCGCCATGACGGGCATCGCTTTGGGACTTGCCGTAATGATACTCTCCGTCGCCATCTTCACCGGCTTCAAAAAGGAAGTGCGCAACAAAGTCATCGGTTTCGGCTCCCACATCCAGATAACCAATTTCGACAGCAACTCTTCCTACGAATCCGTTCCCATAGCCGTAAGTGCCGCCCTCTTGGACAGCCTGCGCACCTTCCCCGGCATCTGCCGGGCGGAAACCTTCGCCACAAAACTGGGCATACTGAAAACCGACACCGACTTTCAAGGCATCCTCCTCAAAGGCGTTGACACAGACTACGACTGGACATTCTTCCGCAACAACCTCAAAGAAGGCACACTCCCCGCTCTTGACTCCGGCAAGACTTCCACCGACGTACTCCTCTCCAAACACCTCTCCGACCTGCTTGACCTGCACACCGACGACACCTTCCTCGCCTACTTCATACAAGACGACATCCGTGCCCGCCGCTTCCGCATCACCGGCATCTATGAAACAGGCTTCCCCGACTACGACAAACTCTTCGTACCAGCCGACATCAGGCAAGTCCGCCGCCTCAACGGCTGGGACGAAGACCAGGTCAGCGGCATCGAACTCACGGTTGACAATTACGACACTCTCGACCAAACCGCCGAAAACCTCTATTTTGAAATGGCAGGAAAACACGACCGTTCGGGAAACGCCTTCTACACCCGCTCCGTCAAGGAACTGAACCCCGCCGTCTTCGGATGGCTGGATATACTCGACATAAACGTTGTTGTCATCCTTCTCCTCATGACAGCCGTCTCAGGCTTCGCCATGATCTCCGGACTGCTCATCCTCATCTTGGAGCGCACAAACATGATCGGCATATTGAAAGCCTTGGGACAGAACAACACAAGCCTTCGGAAAGTTTTCCTCTACATCGCCTTTTTCCTGATCGGAAAAGGAATGTTCTGGGGAAACATCATCGGCATCACCCTCTGCCTGCTTCAATCCTGCCTCCATGTCATCCCCCTCGACCCTGCCGTTTATTACCTCGATGCCGTCCCCATTGACCTCACCTTTCCTGCCCTCATCCTCTTGAACATCGGCACCCTCACCGCCTCCATGCTCATGCTCCTCGTCCCCTCCTGCCTCATCACCCGCATAGACCCTGCCAAAGCCATACGCTTCGAATAAATCGCTTTCGCTGACCGGGTATCGAGATTCGCTGAAGCAGGCATCAACCTTAGCGGCACAGGTATCAACCTTTGTGACGAAGGGCATACGCGAAGTGGAATAAGCATCCGTCAGTGAGACGAAGCTCTTCGTCAGTGAGACGAAGCCTTCCGTCAGTGTGACGGATAGGCCCGTCAGAAAGGAGTAAGTGCTATGCCACTTAAAAGGGCATTTTCAGGCATGGTTCGGGGTCACAAACAAGGGGTTTTTGACCGTTGCAAAGAGGAGCATGGCTTCGTCAAAGAGGATCACGGCTTCGTCAGCGAGACTCACGGCTTCGTCAGCGAGGCGCAAGGCTTCGTCAATGAGCGTATGGCTCTCGTCTCTAAAGAATGAAAAACAGCCGGGGAAATATTGTTTCGTCCCGAATTATATCGAACCCACGTTAAAAGTATTACTTTTGCACCCTATTTATACCCACCAATCAGCAACAACGAATGAGACAGCTAAAGATTACCAAGTCCATAACCAATCGCGAAAGCGCCTCTCTTGACAAATACCTGCAAGAGATTGGACGCGAAGACCTTATCACTGTTGAAGAAGAAGTAGAGCTGGCACAGGCAATCAGGCGGGGCGACCGTCGGGCGTTGGAGAAACTGACAAAAGCCAATTTGCGTTTCGTTGTATCCGTAGCAAAACAATATCAAAATCAGGGATTGAGCCTGCCCGACTTAATCAATGAAGGCAATCTGGGTCTGATAAAGGCTGCCGAGAAGTTTGACGAGACACGCGGGTTCAAGTTTATTTCCTATGCCGTATGGTGGATTCGGCAGTCTATCCTGCAAGCCCTGGCGGAACAGTCGCGCATCGTCCGCCTTCCGCTAAATCAGGTGGGTTCGCTGAATAAAATCAGCAAGGCTTTTTCAAGGTTCGAGCAGGAGAATGAACGCCGTCCCTCTCCCGACGAGTTAGCGGAACGGCTGGATCTTCCGGTGGAAAAGATTACCGACACATTGAAAGTCTCCGGTCGGCATATCTCCGTTGATGCCCCGTTTGTGGAGGGCGAGGACAACAGTCTGCTGGATGTACTCGTGAACGACGATGCTCCCTACGCCGACCGCTCACTGATATTTGAATCCCTGTCGAAAGAAATAGAAAGGGCACTTTCCACGCTCACCGACAGAGAATGTGAAATCATCAAGATGTTTTTCGGCATCGGCTATCAGGAAATGACACTGGAAGAGATTGGCGACAAGTTCGGTCTCACCCGCGAGCGCGTCCGCCAAATCAAGGAAAAAGCCATCCGCAGGCTAAGGCAGGGGACACGCAGCAACCTCCTCAAAACGTATTTGGGATAAGGAACGATTCGTGATGATAAAGAAAATTCTGCTAATGGTTTCGTGCCTGTGCCTTTGCTGCACGGTTCACGCAGAAGAAAAGTTATACCCGATGCCGCCACTGCCGTCGGAATGGCCGAACTGGCCGACGAATTGGCCAACTCCGCGTGATAATTCATTCTATAATGATCAGATGCGTTGGCCTAAGGAACCGGGCAGTAAACCCTTTCCGGAGCAATGGGTAATAGCTTTGAGAGATAAATATGGTGCTCCAATATGGCCGACGGTGATAGGACCCGATGGCCTGATATATAAGCTGGACAATACCAACTATACCGCCTCTTTAGTGGAGGAGAACCGTTATTCGATAAAATCGAAAAACAGCTTTCTGATACGTCTTGTATGGCCGAATCTTGGAGCCGAAGTCGGCGATAATGATCTAAACGGTCGGATTGATGAAGTGGATGTACAGCTTTGTGGCAAAGATTATAGGACTGTGAACTATACTGTAACGGAAATCTGTCCGGGTGCCTTTCGCGACAATACAACAATACAATCGGCAGAGATTCCGGAAACCGTTGTGACCGTTGGTGATTCTGCATTCTACGGGTGTACGTCCTTAACATCCGCAACAATCTCTTACGATATAAAAAATTTCGGCTCTTCTGTTTTTCAGGGATGCACCTCTCTAAAGTCGGTTACAATCATGTCGGGGGTAACTGCTATCGGAGACAAAGCTTTCAGCATGTGCTCTTCTCTTGATTCCGTTTCCATGTCGAACACAGTGACAAGTTTGGGAAAGATGGCTTTTTTTGATTGCAAGGCTTTAACGTCCATCTACATTTCGGAAAATCTGAAAACGATTAAAGACGAAACTTTTTCGGGCTGTGCCTCATTAAGATCCGTCGTTATCCCGGACAGCGTGAATACTATTGGAAATGAGTCTTTTGAAGGTTGTACTTCATTAACATCCGTTGTACTTCCGAGAAATGTGACAAAGATTGGCCATGGGGCTTTTGGGGGTTGCAGGCAATTGAAAGATGTTTATGCAGAATGGCCGGATCCAAGCACAGCTACTTTCGGTAACCAGATTTTTCTCAATGTTTCGGAGTATGCCGAAGTCTATATGCCTGAAGGTTTTGAGAGGTATTACGGGTGGCCGGGTCACTGCAACACGGCGGGTGTGGAATTCCTTGGTCTTCCTCTGACAAACGGTTATCATATTGTTTCCCCTGATGTAAATCTCAAGGGGGCGGGATATTCGGTTGCCAGCAGCGGGCAAGACAGCCTCAAACACGGGGCGGAGGTATCGGTAGAGGCTTTCCCATATACGGGTTTTCATTTTGAGAAATGGACAAATACAAGGAGTGAACTGCTTTCTACAGATAATCCCTATACGTTTTCGGCCGTAATAAATCACAAGGTGACAGCCAACTTTGTTGCAAATGAGCATCTGGTAAGTTTGTCTGCCGACCCGCACGGTTCGATAGCATCGGGCAACGGCAGCCATGATTATGGCAAACTGATAGAAATATCGGCTGCTCCCGATGAGGGGTATCATTTTTTGAAGTGGACGAATGCAATGGGTGACAGTCTTCCGATGGGTAATCCTTACCGTTTTACCATAAAAGGCGATACGGCTTTTCAGGCGCATTTTGCGCCAAACAACTATAAAATAAGTTTGTCTGCCAAAGAAAACGGGCGGGTAGAAGATGCGGGCGATACGTATCATGATTATGACACACGGGTAGAGGCACGGGCAACGGCAAACACAGGCTTCTATTTTGAGAAGTGGACGGATGAATACGGCGGCACTATCTCAACAAGTAATCCTTATACATTTATTGTTAAAGGAAATACGGTTGTTCAGGCCTGTTTTGCAGAAGAAATTGACAGTATGAAAGTAAGTTTGTCTGCCGGCCTGCACGGTTCGATAGAGTCGGGTGCCGGCACTTATCCGTACAAGGCAGCGGCAAGGATAGAGGCATTCCCCGACGAGGGTTTCCGCTTTTTGAGATGGACGGATGCAAACGGCAGCACTGTTTCTACAAGCAATCCTTATACGTTTGATGTTACAAGGGATGTCTTTTTTCAGGCACATTTTGCTCAGGGCAATTTTAATATCAGTTTCTCCGCCGGAGCAAATGGGCGGGTAGAAGCTGTGGGCGGTGACTACAAGTATGATGAAGAGGTAAAGGCGGAGGCTTTTCCGGATCCGCATTATCATTTTGAGAAATGGACAACGGTTGGCGGGACGTTTCTTTCCGCCGACAATCCTTACCGGTTCCGTGCGGTTGACGACCGGTCTGTCGTGGCGCATTTTGCAATTGATTTGCTGCAGGTTGATTTGCTTGCGAACAAAAATGGTTCGATAAGGTCGAATGCGAACGGTTATCCGAAGGGCACAGCGGCAGAAATAACGGCGACTCCTGACATCGGTTATCATTTTGTGAAATGGACGGATGCACAGGGCAACCTTCTCTCGGACAGTAATCCTTACAGCTTTATTGTAACAGGTGATACGGCGGTTCAGGCTCATTTTGCCATTAACAGTTATGACATACGTTTTTCCGCCGGAGAAGATGTTACAATAAAATCAGTAAGCGGCACTTATATACACGGTACAGAGGTGACGGCGGAGGCTTCCGCCGACAAGGCGTTTTTGTATTTTATCAAATGGACGAATGCAAGCGGGGAGCTGATTTCCAAGGATAATCCCTATACGTTTGCCGCTACGGAAAACATCGCCCTCAATGCGTATTTTTCATCAAACGCGCATCAGGTGGCTTTAACTGCCGGACAGGGCGGCACCGTATCGGGCGGAGGCAGATACGAGTATAATACCATTGCAAAGATAGAGGCTGCCCCGATTGCGGGCGGAGGCTATCATTTTGTGAAATGGACAAACGCCAAAGGCGACAGCCTTTCTGCAAATAATCCCTATATGTTTGTTGTGAAAAGTGACACCGCTGTTCGGGCACTGTTTGCACTTGATACGTATTTTG
This sequence comes from Bacteroidales bacterium Barb4, assembly GCA_001657575.1. GTDB lineage: Bacteria > Bacteroidota > Bacteroidia > Bacteroidales > Tannerellaceae > Barb7. Next base: position 7,351 of record LBCX01000018.1, on the reverse strand, counting down.
TGACTGCCGAGTCTGCTGCGGGAGGTCATGCCACAGGCGGGGGATGGCTTTACGACCACGGAGTGCAGGCGAAGCTGACGGCTGTTGCCGACCCGGGCTATCGTTTTACGGGCTGGATGGTGGGAGACGGTTTCAATACGCTTGTTTCCATCGCAAATCCGTATGTCTTTACCGTGACGCAGTTGTCCTTTACGGCTTATCAGGCACGTTTTGAACGGGGAAACGGGAACGCCGACGGCGGAATCCAAAGCACGGAAGCCAGGGTACTTTATACCGGCGGGGTACTGAGGCTTGTCAATTTGAGCGGTTGCAGCGTTATTGTCAGCACGATAAGCGGGCAGAAGATATTAAGCCTCAGACCGGGCAGCGATGATGAGCCATATCCTGTGGCTTTGCCTGCCGGAGTCTATGTTTTTACCCCGATTCCCCTTAATCTCCCCGCAGGGGGGGGACTGCTTCCTTTCAGGGAGATCGGGAAGTTTGTGGTCAGATAGTTTTTACAGAGGCTAAGGTTCATTATTTAATAGACAGATCGTATGAAAAGGGCGATTTTATTGGCGGGGTTATGTTTGAGTTGTATGATTCAAACAACAGAAGCAGACGTTAATGATGATCTGATCATGACTAAAGTGGATGATCTATACTACACTATTGATCTTTTACATCAGACTGTTATTCTAAATTATTATAACCAGCTTTACACAGGGAAGCCCGAACTTACTATTCCGTCAACTATTGAATATTCCTCTCACACCTATAATGTAACAGGAATTGACAAGGATGCCTTTTGGGGGAATGGCACGATTACTTTCGTATCTATTCCGAAAAATATAGTAAGTATTGAAGAACATACTTTTCATCAGTGCAAGAACTTAAAAGTCGTCAGCATTCCGAAAGGTGTGACAAGTATTGGAGAGTATGCTTTTTCCAAATGTGAATCCTTAATGTTAGCCAGAATTCCGGACGGTGTGAAAAGTATTGGAAAATATGCTTTTTCCGGATGTGAATCCTTACAAGACATCAGCATTCCGGAGAGTGTGACAAGTATTGGAGAGTATGCTTTTTCCGGATGTAAATCCTTAGCATTCGCCATCATTTCGGACAGTGTGAAAAGTATTGAAAGATATACTTTTTATCAGTGCGAGTCCTTAACATCCGTCACCATTCCGTCGTACTCTATAATTGGAGAGGCTGCTTTTGCCGAGTGCACAGCCCTGAAAGAGATCCAGCCTGCGCCCTTCTTTGTGGACAGTTTTGGAGATATGGCTTTTCGGGGATGCAAGTCCCTCCTGTCAATTTCTCTGTCGGGGACAACAAGTATTGGAGAAGAAGCCTTCGCCATGTGCTCTTCCCTTTCTACCATAAGCATTCCGTTAACTGTAGCAAAGATTGGTCAAAGAGCCTTTGCGGAGTGCGGGGGGATAAGTCACATTTATCTTGAACAGAAAAATCCGGCTGCGTGCAGTATTGGAAGCGATATTTTTTATGGCGTATCGGATGATTGTTTGCTTTATATACCGGAAGGGAGTGAAGAAAGGTACGGGTGGGCGTATGACTACATCAAGGATGTCACTTTGGGCAGATGGCAAGGGGTTACCATCGCTACCAATTCTTATTTTATTGACCCCGGTTCGAAGGATTCGACTCAGGGAACTATAACCGTCGAGATGAACCAAAAGCCTTTCGGACCCTATAATGAGGTCATCTATGGCACGAGTGTGTCGCTGACTGCCTATCCTGTTTACCCGTATTGTTTTGAGAAATGGGAAGCTGCGAATGGTGTTACTATTTCAACCGCAAATCCTTACAAGTTTGCTGTGACGGGGGATATGGGTAGCATTCTGGCGAGTTTTGTCTTGATTAATTTCAACGTGAGCTTGTTTGCCGATAAAAACGGCAGTATAATGTCGGGCAAAGGTAAGTATGAATATGGGAATAGGGCGAGAGTGGAAGCTGAGGCTGCTGTCGGCTATCACTTTACGAAGTGGACGGATGCGAAAGGTGACAGTCTTTCTGCCAATAACCCCTATATATTTGTTGTGACGAGTGACACGGCACTCCATGCGCATTTTGCGGCAGACAGTTTCAAGGTGAGTTTGTCGGCAGATAACAACGGTACGATAACGTCGGGCGAGGGCATGTATTCCTATAATGCAAAAGCCAGACTGGAGGTTGAGCCGGAATCGGGTTACCATCTTGCGAAATGGACGAATGCACAGGGTGACAGCCTTTCCGCCAGCAATCCTTATCTGCTTACCGTGAAGAGGGATACGGCTGTCAAAGCACATTTAGCCTTAAACAGCTACCGGTTGAGCCTGTCTGCCAAAAACGGCAGTATAAATACAGACACCAACAGATATGCGCATGGCGCAGAGGCAATTGTTACGGCTGTTGCCGATGCGGGTTATTATTTTGCATCATGGACGAATGCAAAGGGGGAGATACTTTCCAATACCAATCCTTATACGTTTGTTATGATGGAAACCACATCCGTTACAGCGAATTTTACAGCAAGCGGCTATGAGGTGAAAGTGTACGCCGGCGACAACGGCAGGTATCGGTCGGGTTCCGGCAGGTATGCGTATAATACGATGGCGGAGGCAAGAGTTACCCCTGAGGACGGTTATCATATTTTGAAATGGACAAATGCGCAGGGTGACAGTCTTTTCGGCTATAATCCTTATACGTTTGCCGTGACGGAGAATACGGAGGTCTGGGCGCATTTTGCCATAAACAGTTACCGCGTGGAATTGACAGCCGACAACGGCAGTATAGAGTCAGGCAACGGCAGCTATACGCACGGGGCAGAAGTTCAGGCACTGGCAGTCACTGACAAGACGGATTATCGTTTTGAGAAGTGGACAGATATAAACGGTAACGGTATTTCTACAGAAAATCCCTATACGTTTGTTGTAACGGGGAACACGAAAATCCGTGCGCATTTTACAAAGCGCTATTCTCAAGTGAATTTGACTGTCGAAAACGGCAGGATAAAGTCGGGCGGCGGTCCTTATTCGTATAATACAGAGGCTACGGTGGAAGCAGAACCCATTGCAGGCAGCGGTTATTACTTTGTGAGATGGACAACCGAGAGGGGCGACAGTCTTTCTTCGGATAACCCTTATACGTTTGTTGTGACGGAGGATGTGACAATTCATGCGCTGTTTTGGTCTTTCATAACTGTTGATGCAACAGAGGGCGGACATACGACAGAATGGTATTACGATTACGATTACAAGGTACAGGCGGAGTTGACGGCTACAGCCGATTCGGGTTACCTGTTTACGGGATGGATGGCGGGAGACAGCCTCAATACATTTGTTTCCGCCGACAATCCGCTTCTCCTTACTTTGACACAGTTGCCTGCTACTACAGCCTACAGGGCAGCGTTTGAAAAGGAAGGCAAAGGCACAAATGCCAATCATACCACCGTCCGGGATGCGGCGGTCAAGGTCTGGTATGCCGACGGGATACTGAACCTTGTCAATCTGGGCGGTTACAGTGTTACAGTTACAGCGATAAGCGGTCGGAAAGTGTTAAGTTTCAGATCGGGCAGTGATAATGAACAGTATCCTGCGGCTTTGCCCGCCGGTGTTTATATTCTCACCCCCTTTCATTTCCCCGCAGAAAAGAAACTGCTTCTTTTCAAGGAGAGTCAAAAGTTTGTGGTTCGGTAAATATGAGTTAATAAGTTATACCTTTGCCGCCATTAACGGATGGTTGAGAATGGGCATGGGGCTGAATAACGGACGGACGGCAACGGGCGGCAGGCAAGGGGCAAAAAGAATTGCATTGGTTTTAGGGCTGATGCTTTTTTGTTGCCAACAGGCGGCGGTTTGGGGTCAGACGGCAGAGAGCGACAGTACGGCGGCAAGGGATACGATGGCACAGGATACGGCGGCGGTGCAGAAAAGCACGCTGGAGGCTCCCGTTGCTTATCAGGCAACCGACTCCATTGTGATGACTGCCGGCAACTGGGCGTATCTCTACGGTAACGGGAACGTGAAGTATCAGCAGATTGAACTGCAATCGGAGCATATCACCATCAGTATGGACAACAGTCTGGTGTATGCCACCTTCGGGCTGGATACCGCCGGGCAGGAATTCGGTTATCCCCTTTTCAAGCAGGGCGAGGAGGCTTACGAATCCAAAACCATGCGTTATAACTTCAAAACGCAGAAGGGTTTCAGCACCGGCTCCATCACGCAACAGGGCGAGGGCTTTGTGACTGCCAACTATACGAAGAAAATGGCAGACGACATACTGAACATGGCGGACGGGAAATATACCACCTGCGACGACCATGACCATCCCCACTTCTATATCAAATTGAGCAAGGCAAAGGTGCGACCGCGCAAGAACATTGTGACGGGGCCTGTCTATCTCGTGATTGAGGATGTGCCGCTGCCGGTAGGGCTTCCGTTTGCCTTCTTTCCTTTTTCAAGCGAGTATTCGTCGGGCATCCTCATGCCGACCTACGGCGATGAATCGACGCGGGGATTTAATTTGCGCGACGGGGGGTATTATTTTGCGCTGAGCGATTATATGGACTTGGCGGTAACGGGCGAGATTTATTCCAAGGGCTCGTGGGGGCTGGCGGCAAAGTCGGGATACCGGAAGCGGTACAAGTATTCGGGGAACTTCAATGCCTCTTATCTGGTCACCAAGACGGGTGACAAGGGGTTGCCCGATTACAGCGCAAGCAAGGACTTCAAAATACAGTGGTCGCATTCGCAGGATGCCAAGGCAAACCCTTTCCGCTCCTTCTCGGCGAGTGTCAACTTTGCCACTTCCAGCTACGACCGCAACAACACGGGAAGCTATTATCCGGGCGGCGCGGGCGGCTATGCCGATGCCACGCAGAACAACAAAGGCTCGTCCGTCAGCGTCACGCAGCGTTTCCCGAACAGCCCTTTTTCCCTGTCGGGAACGATGAACATCAACCAGCGGTCGAGGGACTCGGCAATCGCCGTCACGCTCCCCGACGTTACCCTCACCCTTACCCGCATTTTCCCCTTCAAGCGCAAGAACGGCGTAGGCAAAGACCGCTGGTACGAAAAGATTTCCATGAGCTACACCGGCTACCTTCGCAACAGCATTGACACCAAAGAAAGCCTGCTCTTCAAGTCCGATTTAGTCAAAGACTGGAAGAACGCCATGCAGCATACCATCCCCGTCAGTGCCACGTTCAACGTCTTCCAATATCTCAATCTCACCGCCTCCGCCAACTATAAGGAACGCTGGTACACCAGCAAAATCGAGCAGGAGTACGACCCTGCACGGCGCATGGCTATGCCCTCCGACACCACCTACGGCTTCTACCGCCTCTACGACTATAACGCTTCCCTCTCCGCCGCCACTACCGTTTACGGCGATTTCATCTTCCTCCCTTTCCTGCAAAAACTCACCAAGATAAAGCAAATCCGCCACCGCCTTGAGCCGTCCGTCAGCCTCAGTGCCTCTCCCGACTTCGGTTCTTCCTATTTCGGCTTCTACAATACCTATAATTATACGGGGACGGACGGCAGGGAGATTACGCAGGTCTATTCCCCCTTTCAGCACAACCAGTTCGGCGTGCCCGGACAGGGCAAATCGGGAAGTGTCAATTTCAGCCTTGACAACGTTGTAGAGGCAAAGATTACTTCGGACAAGGATTCAACGGGCGAAAGGAAAATCAGCCTCATCGACAAGCTCTCCGCCGGCATGAGCTACAACATGGCTGCCGACTCCTTCCAATGGAGCGACATGAACGTCGGTCTGCGCCTGAAATTCTCCAGAGCCTACACCCTGAGCCTGAACGGCACTTTCGACACCTACACCTACCGCATCGTCGGCGAGGACAACAACCGCCGGCTGGAACGCCAGAGCATACCGCGCTGGCAGGCAGGCAAAGGCTTCGGTCGCCTGATGTCAACCGGCACCAGCTTCTCCTATACCTTTAATAATGAAACCTTCAATAAATGGTTGGGGAAAGACAAGAAAGACAACAAGAACGCCGATGCCAACGCGAAGACGCCTGCCCCTGATGACCCGTTTGCCGAAGAAGACGGGCAGTATGACGACGAAAAGCCCTCCGCATCGGGCGGTCGCCTGCTGGGAGCCAAGCAGGAGAAAGGCGAAACAGATGCCAACGGCTATCTGAACACTGCCATCCCTTGGAGCCTCTCCTTCAGCTACAGTATGCGTCTGGCATACGACCGCCAAAAGATAGATTTTGAAAGGCGGGAGTATAAGTACGCCGTCACCCACTCCCTTAGCTTCAACGGCGATCTCCAGCCTACCAAGAACTGGCATTTCAACTTCAACGCCACCTACGATTTCGACACTCACCGCATCTCCTACATGACGTGCAACATCACGCGCGACCTGCATTGCTTCCAAATGTCGGGCAGCTTCGTGCCGGTAGGCCCCTACAAGTCCTATTCCTTCGCCGTCTCCGTCAGTTCCTCCCTGCTCAAAGACCTGAAATACAATCAGACCAGCAACTACCGCGATGCACAGCGGTGGTATTAAATAACTGCTATGGAGAGACACGGGAGGTTGAGGCGAAGCTCATGCCTCCCTGGTCGGCGCATGGTTTGTCGAAGACGCTACTGCCGCCATGCGCGTGCAGGCAAAAAGAATCTTCCAAACTCATGAAAGAATTGTTGATCACCCGCTCCGAAACAACGTTGCACGTTACTAACGCCAGCGGTTTTTAAGAATTATGAAAGAACAGATGGCTTTAACATATTTTAGGCGCAATACTGATCTCTGTGAGATCGGTATTATGAACTCACTGAGTTCGGTCTTGTGATCTCTGTGAGATCGGTATTGCGAACCCATAGAGTTCTGTATAGTGAACTCTGTGAGGCATTAGTACCTCCCTCCTTTTTTTACTCCTTTCTTTTTGAAAAAGTGACGTAGTTCCGATAGAACTACGGTGCCGATGCGGCACAGATGCCCTGAAAGGGCAAGAGATTTCAGCCCCACATGCAGCGTAGCGGAATGTGGGGTATAGACGGGTACATACAAACAAAGCCCTGAAAGGGCGATACAAGTACAGGTAATGATTTACAAATACGGATTATTCGGTCGTCCTTTCAGGACTTCCTTGCAGACAACACCAATAACCCCACATTTCGCTGCGCTTCATGTGAGGCTGAAATCTCTTGCCCCTTCGGGGCATTTGCTATGATGCCGATGCAGCGCAGCGGAATGTGGGGGAATGCAGGATTAATGTGTGTGGGAGAATGTAAAGGGAATGTGGTATTGCGCAAATGCCCTGAAAGGGCAAAAGATTTCAGCCCCACATGCAGCGCAGCGGAATGTGGGGTATAGACGGGTACATACAAACAAAGCCCTGAAAGGG
>LBCX01000478.1 GCA_001657575.1 Bacteroidales bacterium Barb4 | reverse complement strand
AAGGCAACAACAATTGCAATCCCAGCCCACGCATTTACATGATTGAAAACCCATACCGAAACGAAAAGAGCCACAAGCACGAGAAAAACCTTTGCGATTGATTTGTTCATACTGCTATTTTTTTATTTTAATTTCAGTTGTCAATTCGGATACTTCCTGAAAAAATCATCCCTTGCCTTTCTCTTGCGCCTCTCGCGTGTGATGCGATGCCGATTTATCAGCAGGAAGAGGGAGAAGCCGACGGCGGACAGGACAAGGGGGAGTATTACGGTTGCATTCATGGATGTTTATTTTAATTCAAAAAGTATGCTTTGGAGGACGCTAAGCCTGCGGATTAACACACGGGGTGCTTTTCCGTATTGATTGGCGCAAAAATCCCCGATGTGGTAGGCTAATGCAGTAGCGTCGCTTTTGACTGTTTCCTGTTTTCCCACAATTAAATCAAATTCGTTCATTGCATTTCTAAGCCATTCGCAAACTTGATTTTTCGTTTCCTTGTCTTTGAAAATATAATCCCCGACCATTCTGAAAGATACAAGGCTATTTTTCAATATATCGGCGTCGTTTGCGCCTATTGAGGCGACTACTCTGGCTGTAACATCGCACATGGCTATCTTCTTCTCATCGCCTTTGTATTCGTAAAAAAGAGGCTTCAATTCATTATTTAATAGCTCCTCATAAATGCAGAACGCACTAAAATTGTACTTTAATTCGTACTCCGTGTTGTTGATTGTTACTTTCATTGGTTGTGTCGTTTGTTTGGAACGGGAGGGGTTTTATGCCTCCCGCTTTCGTTCATTCTTCAATCTTGCCGCTTTTGATGTAGTTGAATATCTTGTCGATAAATTTTATTCTGTCATTGTCCGAAGCGGACAAGGAGCTACTGATTTTTGATGCAAATCCTACGCACTTTTCGCGTAGGGCGAAGTCGGATATATCGGAGGCGGCAGGCGTTTGAACTTCCGCTTTCTGAATATAAAAGGTGCGTCCGGCGCCGTCCTTATATTCGATGTCATTCGTTTCCGTTTGAATGGGCTCTAATTTCACAATCCCGCCGGATGCGAATGCCGCTCTTAATCCATGCGCATCTGAATTGATATTGAAGCCTCGCACAATTCTGGACTGTCCTTCAATATTCTCTTCATTAAAGAACGCCTCCCAAAAATTGAAAATCAAACCGTCTTTTCCTTCTGCTGTCATAACTTTAATTTTATTTGTTTATATTAAAAATGTTAGTTCAATAAATCGCCCCTAATTCCAAATCAGTCAAATACCGCATATCCCTTTCCTCTTCGTATGTCAGCGGTCTGCAAGCCTCATACAGCTCTCTGGCTATCTCATACTCTTTGCCGGCTAT
>LBCX01000477.1 GCA_001657575.1 Bacteroidales bacterium Barb4 | reverse complement strand
ATACTTTTTCATATCCCTGTGTTTGAAATCCAAAAAGAAAAGAAGGGTACTTGAAATAATCCCAAGAACCTTAATAACTTACGGTTGATTTCTTATACGGGTCTTTATTTCAGGGAAAAGCCGCATAATACCGCATAAGGACGCAAGTCTTCCCTATTCAGGACTATGGTTTATTATACGACTTCCTTTCTTTTTGAATTTGGTGTTTTTTATCCTGCAATAGTAACGCTTTTTCGCACGGGGCAAATCTAAGGTTCAGGATAGATACCCTTGGCGGTACGTCTTTAACCCCACATTCCGCTTCGCTGCATGTGGGGCTGAAATCTCTTGCCCCTTCGGGGCATCTGCGTAAGTGCAGCACATAGAGCCAGCTCTTTTATTCAAATCCATTATATAGATTTTCTGTTACATTGGAGTCTTCGTATCCCCAGTTTTGCCACAGCCCTGTGGGGTTTAAGTCGCGTTCACGTTGCGGTATGGGAAATCTGTAGTTCTTAAAATCAACGTTCTTGCCGGGTACGGCTTTAATCGTTTTAAGGTTTTGACGTGAAACTGCTCGGCATTGAAGGTCACAGCTGATAATGATTTTGTGTCAGGGCTTTGACTGTTTGCCGCCGCCCTCATGTAATCGGTGGACAGGTCGGTAAGGTACAAAAGCATATCTCCGTAATAGCTCGTAGTGCTCCTCTCGTAGGTAAGCACATTATATATCCCCGTTACAGCTGCCGTAGCGTCTGCCTCCGATTTATAATAATCACTTGAAACAATCGAATCGTCAGGGGTGAGATTCAAATCCTCACAGGATGTAAACAGCAATGCCGCCCCCAATGCCCATACAGATAATATATCTTTTTTCATAAAAATGCCTATTTAGCGATGTGTTAAGTACGTGATAAAAATTAGTTTAATGTTTCACGGCAGTCCCGCAGGGACGGGAGATTTCAGCCCCACATGCAGCGAAGCAGAATGTGGGGTTTACGAACAGGCTATCCAATGAAGTCCTCGTATGTTTGCCCCCCTGTTAAAATTAAGAAAGTAACCCATAAATTTGCAGTAGCATTTGGAAAAAGAAGGCACGGGAACAGCAAAGAAATCCAGGATAACAAACAGGTATATCGCCTTTCAGATCCTGCCCCGTGCCTGTTTCTCTTTCGAGTCCGGATTAGTATCTAAGGAACAGTTATTAATGTCTGTATCCTGCATGTATTTACGGGGATGGACGGTAAGGGGAAGTTTCTTTTTTCACGGATAATTATTAAAAAACAGGTTTATGAAACAACCGGCAGGGATTGACATTTCAAAAGACGGTTTTCACGCGTATCTCAAGAAGCAGGCAGATGACGGGCGGGTGAAGATAAA
>LBCX01000476.1 GCA_001657575.1 Bacteroidales bacterium Barb4 | reverse complement strand
GCTGCCAGAGCATATAGAAACGTCCGGCGTCTGCACGTATTCTTCCGGTGATTTCTTTTCTGCCCGCCGACAGGGGATACGGTGCGGGAGGATGCTGTCAGGGGTAGTATTAATCCCTAACAGGGTTTCAAACCCTGTTAGGGATTCGCGGCGGTATTGACTTTATCATTCATCGCTGCCAGCATATCGCTCAGGCGTTCCACCTTGCTCTTGGTGATGGCGATGCGACCGGAGCGGATGAATTGGAGGACGCCGGTCTTTTCACTCAACTCTTTGAAGAGGGCTTGCGTTTCGGCGTAGTGTCCGCTCTTTTCCAGTACGATGCAGTTTTCGTTCATGTCGAGCACGCGGGCGTCGTATTTGCGGATAAGTTCTTCCACGCCCTGCATCTTGATAAACAGTTTTGTGCTCAGTTTGTAGAGGGCTATTTCCTGATGCACAAGGTCTTCATCGGTGTTGTAGTAGGCTTTGAGGATGTCCACGCGCTTGTCAATCTGCTTGACTACCTTGCTTATCGTATCTTCATCGGCGAAGGTGGTAATTGTAAACTTGTGTACGCCTGCTATGGCGGAGGGGGATACGGACAATGTCTCAATATTCAGCTGTCGCCGCGTAAAGATGATTGTAATCTGGTTCAGCAGCCCGACACTGTTTTCGGAGAAGATAATGACGGTGTATAGTTTCTTTGTCATTTGAAGTAGAAGTTAGGAGGGAGGAATAGTAGTTATCAGTCGCGCTTTGCTCCTTTGCAGTTAAGTAGTCAGAGGAGTTAAGTGCTGATGTTACGCAGAAGTCCCGAAGGGACAGATGATTTCAACCTCACATGCAGCGAAGCGGAATGTGGGGGTATTAAGAACGACATCGCCAAGAAAGCCCTGAAAGGGTGGCGGAATATATATTGTTATATGTTGCATTATAAATATTGTTTGTATTTGTATCGTTCTTTCAGAACTCCCTTGCCGGTGTCGTTCTTATAACCCCACATTCCGCTTCGCTGCATGTGGGGCTGAAATCTCTTGCCCCTTCGGGGCATCTGCGTTAACTTCTGACTACTCTAAGTTAGGGATTGAGAAAATGTTTATTCGTGTTGCGCACATTCCGAAGAAATGGCAGATTTCAGCCCCACATGGAGCGAAGCGGAATGTGGGGTTAAGGGTGATACCGGCAAGGAAGTCCTGAAAGGACGAGCGAATAATATATATTACATTGTAAACCATCGTTTTCCGTTTGTATTGTTCTTTCAGAACTCTCTTGTCGGTGTCGTTCTTATAACCCCACATTCCGCTTCGCTACATGTGGGGCTGAAATTGTTTGCCCCTTCGGGGCATCTGCGTTAACTTCTGACTACTCTAAGTTAGGG
>LBCX01000151.1 GCA_001657575.1 Bacteroidales bacterium Barb4 | reverse complement strand
AAAAGAATGTCAGTCATTTGGAAAAGAATTTCGGTCGTTTGGAAAATAATATCAGTCGTTTGGAAAATAACATCAGTCATTTGAAAAACAGCATCAGCCATTTGCCTTGCGCCTCTCACAATGAGGACTTGTTGAAAATCAAATCAATCTTGATACAAAAATTCCCAAGTGCCGCTATTGTCCTTTCAATGAAAGCAAGTCCGAGACAGTTGAATGAATTGGGATTGAAACTTTTCAACGATATAGACGGGAACAGCTTTTTGCAGGAAAATAAAGACGATTTGTTCAAATTCATAACCGAAAGCAAGCCATTGACAAAATTAGACGTTGAACAAACGGCAAACGCCGCCTGCTTGTCGCTTGTCACGACACCCGCCTTCAACAAATTGAAAGATTATGTTTACGATGCCTCACCTCTCAAAACGGCAGACGGCGAAAAATACGAAATCGCCTTGAGCGATATTTGCTTTGTTTTGGGCCTGCCGCTTCGGGATATGTACTTGGAAGAAAAATGGATAAAATAGCAAATGGAATCAGCTCTGCGTTATTCGCGCGTTAAATCCCGAATGATGCGGATTACATCATCCCCCAATTCCTCCGCCTTCTGCATTGTGCGTGCTTCCGCATAGACACGTATAATCGGTTCGGTATTGCTTTTGCGCAAATGCACCCACTTGTCGGAAAAGTCTATCTTCACCCCGTCAATATCCGTAATGTCATACGACACAAACCGCTCTTTCACTTTGGCAAGAACGGCATCCGTATCAATGCTGGCGGTAAGTTCCACCTTCTGTTTGGAAATGAAATAGGAGGGATAGGAGGCTCGCAACTCGCTCGCCTTTATATGCTTCTTTGCCAGCAGCGTGAGGAACAAGGCAATGCCGACCAACGCATCCCGCCCATAATGGCTTTCCGGATAGATAATGCCCCCGTTGCCCTCCCCGCCGATGACGGCACGGGTTTCTTTCATCTTGGCAACCACATTCACCTCGCCCACCGCAGCGGCATTATAAGCACAGCCGTAGGAAAGGGTCACATCGCGCAAGGCACGGCTGGAACTCAGATTGCTGACCGTATTGCCGGGCGTTCTGCCCAGTACGTAATCGCTGACAGCCACCAGCGTATATTCCTCGCCGAACATCTCGCTGTTTTCACAGACAACCGCCAGACGGTCAACGTCCGGGTCAACTACGAAACCGACATCCGCCTTAGCTTGTGTCATCAGTTCGGAAATTTCCGTCAGGTTTTCCGGCAACGGCTCCGGATTATGGGCAAAGTTGCCGTGAGGCGCACAATGCAGCTTGAATATCACCTGCACACCCAGCGCATGAAGGAGTTCGGGCAGAATCATGCCGCCGACCGAATTGACCGCATCAATCGCCACGCGGAAGTTCGCCGCCCGTATCGCCTGCACATCCACCAAGTGGAGGTTCAGTACGCTCTCAATATGCCTGTTCCCGTAAGTTGTGTTAGAAGTCATGCGCCCCAGATGCTCCGTATCAGCAAAGGCGAAGTTTTCGGCTTCTGCCAAAGCAAGCACCTCCGCACCTTCGGCGGCTGTCAGAAACTCGCCGTTCTCATTCAACAGTTTGAGGGCATTCCATTGCTTGGGGTTATGGCTTGCCGTGAGGATAATGCCGCCGCAAGCCTTTTCCCATACAACGGCAAGCTCGGTGGTCGGGGTGGAAGCCAAGTCAATGTCCACGACATCGAAGCCCATGCCGGTTAGCGTACCCGTCACAATCTGCTTCACCATCGCGCCGGATATACGGGCATCGCGACCCACTACAATCCTGTTCGTCTCCGCCTTGGTATGTTTGCGTATGAAAGCGGCATACGCAGCCGTGAACTTTACAATAGCCAAGGGGTTTAATCCGTCGTCCGCCGCACCGCCTATCGTGCCGCGGATGCCCGAAATAGATTTGATGAGCGTCATAAGTTATCCTTGAGTTTATATTCCACCATCTCAAAGAAGACGGGATGAAAGTTGCTATTGTCTTCTTGCGAACCGACTTTGAAAGGGACAATCAGTTTCACCTTTCCCCGGTCGCCGACATATTGCAGACCCGACTGCAAGCCTTCGCTCATCAGGGATTCCAAACCGTTTGTCCCCCCGTCCTGAATAATGGCGGCATAGCTTCCGTAGCGGAACTCAACGGGGGAAGTCCCATTGCTGTGCGGTCCGTAATTAGAAACGTGTGTCGTGTATTTCGCTGAATCCAAAAAGAAGAAGTTGACAGAGAAGCGGCAATAAACGGTCGCCCCGGATGCAGCACGGCTTCCGTTGCCGGTATCCACCACATTTATATATACGTCATTCTCCATTTTATAGAACTCGTTATCCTTGAACGCCCCGTTCTTGGGATAGTCCTTTATCACCACGAAGTCATTCTCATCCATCAGTCGGTTGATCGCCTTCCGCTCGTCATTCAACCTGTCCGTGTACGACGGCGTATCGCTACATGATACAACAGTCAGAACCGCACACAAAATCCCCGCGATACTCAAACCTTTCTTCATCTGCCCTACGTTTATATAATGTGAAAACGCTGCAAACTTACACAAAAAAACACTCATGGGTAACCGAAACTATAAATACATTCGTGCACCGTATCGGTCGCACGGGCAGAGCGGGAAACAGCGGCACGGCTCTCACTTTCTGTGCGCAGGACGAGCGTCCCCTGCTGAAAGACATCCGGAAACTGACGGGGCATAACCTCTTGACGCTGCCCATTCCGGCGTAACCTGTCTTTTTTCATGTTTAATCTCCTAAACGCTTAGGAGATTCTCCTAAGCTCTTAGGAGATTAAGAACGGTCAAAAGGCACCTCTCCGACCCCCCTGTCCTTACCTCCAAACACCCTTTTTAATCTCCTAAGAGCTTAGGAGATTAAAAAGGGCACTTCGCAGCTTCTCCTGATGGCTTCGCCTCTTCTCCTGACGGCTTCGTATCTTCTCCTGACGGCTTTCGTACCCCTAACAGGGTTTGAAATATGAAATAATATCGTTTTGCAACCGCCTGTAAACATTGATATTATTAACTTAATGAAATTGTAATCATACATTTACGTATCTGAATACCTTTCAAACCTTTTCATTTCTTTTCATATTCTTGCGTTTGTGTTGTGCAAATAGCCTATGTTTGCACAACGCAAAAACAAGCAATATATGGCGAGCGTAACGGCATTCATCCGTGTATCAAAAAAATCTGTCCTGTCGGCAAACGTCCGCTTCAGACTGTCGGACGGGCGGAACGTGCAACTTTTCCACAAAAGTGAACTTACCGTAAATCCTGCACATTGGGACGGCAAAAAACAGGATATAAAGGCAAAGGTGGTTTGCGACGCCCGCGAAAAGGCTAAAATTGTAAACGGCGTTCCTGCCCGAAAAAGCCTGATACTTGACATCTATAATTCCACACCTGATAAATCAGCCTTAACTTCCGAATGGCTCGAACGGGAGATAGACAAAAGGCTGTTACCCGAAAAGTACATGGCGGAGAAAAAGGCACAAACATTCTTTGAGGCTTTTGATGAGTTTCTGAACAAGCACAAACTGTCCGACGTGCGCAAAAATAACTTTCGTTCTGTCTATCGAGCGTTGCAAAGATATGAGATATACGAAAGCAGAATCAATTATAAATCATTTGAATTAAGTTTTGGCACGGTGACGGCTGAAACCTTGCGGGATATTGAGGACTTCCTGCAAAACGAACATCTCTATTTCAAGAAGTATCCGGATATATACGCCTCAATACCGGAGGCAAGGACACCGCAAAAACGGGGACAAAATACCGTGCATGATATTCTGACCAAAATACGAACGCTCTTTCTCTGGGCGGTCAATGAGGGCAAAACAAGCAACAACCCCTTTAAGAATTACAGCATAGGGGAGTGTGTCTATGGAACCCCCTTTTACATCACCATTTCCGAGCGAAATAAAATCTACAGTACCGACCTTTCACACCGTCCGGAGCTTGCCGTACAACGGGATATTTTCGTATTTCAATGTATGATTGGCTGCCGCGTGGGGGACTTTTACAAAATGACACTGTCGAATATCATAAACGGAGCTGTCGAATATATTCCGCGCAAAACAAAGGACGGACACCCTGTCACGGTCCGCGTTCCGTTGAATGACACGGCAAATGGGATATTGCAACGCTATGAAAAGTCACGCCGGGAAAGACAGCCGGCTGTTCCCGTTTACATCGGAACAAAAGTACAATGAGAGTATCAAAGAGATATTCAGGCTGTGCGGTATTGACCGCATCGTTACCGTCATCAATCCGACCACACGGGAGGAAGAAAAACGTCCTGTCTGTGAAATAGCTTCATCGCACCTTGCACGTCGGTGCTTTGTGGGGAACTTGTACAAGCAGGTCAAAGACCCCAATCTTGTCGGTGCACTGTCGGGACACAAGGAAGGGAGCAAAGCCTTTGCCCGTTATCGGGATATAGACGAGGATATGAAGGAAGAGCTTGTCAGGATGTTAGAATGAATTGAGGAGCTGAAAGCGCATTTTTAGCCTTATGCAGTTGTTACACCACCTTTGCTTTTTCACTGGTTACATATTCTTTTATGCGTTTCAAATATGCCTTTGCTTTTGTTGCCGTACCTCTGTCGTATTCGTGTGTATTATACCGTGCGTTCACCGACCATTCATGTAATTTTTCGTATTCAAAGCAGATGTCGGGATGATGCAGGTTTATATAATATTTCTGGAACCCATGACGACCATCGGAGTACCTCTTGTTTTGTAAAAATATATTTTCAAACGAAACAATACCCGAACCTCCCAGACACTCGGATACAATCAAATGCCTTGTGAAGTGTAATGCACTGTAAAAAGCGGTTATAATCACCCAATCGGAATGCGATTCATTTTTGCCCAAATAATTGCATATCTTTTCATTATGCAAGGCGTGTTTGATATGATCCTTGCGTGCCGTCATCTCGTAATCTCTATGTAATAATCATTTTCTAACGCAACCCTGTCTATTGAATCATCTGTTGTGCAGGGCATGAATGATATAGAGATAAACAGTGTTTGGCGGGTAATTTCGGCAGCATCATTGTATATAGGACGGCAAATGTCGTCATCAAAATAAATGTTGCTGTCAAGCGCAATTATAAAATGAGCACTTTGGGGCAACATTTTCAGAAAGATTCCCCTGCACCCGTTTTTTGCCAAAACGTTTGCATGAAATTCTTGCATAACCCGAAGTGCGGAGTTTGCCAATTCAGTGATTTTGGAAATGTTGCCGAGAATATTTTCGTAGCCATCCTTGTACCCTTTCTCCCACGCGCCAATCATATCGTTTGCCGTATATTCCCCGCACGGATGTTTTCTGTATTCCGATTGAACGGATTTGCTTTTGCTTTTAGTGATTGTACTTGTGTTCATAGCCTTGTATGTATTATTTGGGAGCGCGAAGGTAGTTTGGTTTCATACATGAGGCAAGAGCTTTGCGAAATGTATTTCATTTGCTTTCATTTCTTTTCAAATCATTGCAACACATTTGCACCACGTTGCAAACAAAATCCCCGCACATCTCACGATGGACGGGGATAAAAAGTTTATGACAAAATTAAGTACGTAAATCAATTATGTATCATTTCAAAAAGACTTGTGATAAATTTCGAGTGAGCCGTAAGGAGTTTTCAGGATGACATCTACCGTTCCTTTTATTCCTCCCGATGCCGATGCGATCTCGGGTATGGAATTGCTCTTGTGAAGCTCTGCCAGAGCCTTGCCGGTCTTCGGAATTACGCCGGTGCTTAACGAGGACTTGAGAGAGCCGTGGACTTCAATATCGCCAAATGCGTTCAGTATGCCTCCGGCATCTGTAAAATCGAAACTTACAACCCCTTCACCCAGAAGATTGGTATTCACTTCAATGGAGTAGCTGTCGTCGGAAGGTACATCATCAGTCTGTGAGCAACTCACTGCAAAGGCAGTGATGAGTACGGCTGCCATAGCCGACAAGAGAGTGATTTTCTTTTTCATTTTGAAAAAATTAAATTGTTGTTAAATAATTATGCTACAAATCTCTGTTTGATACGTTTACGGACAAGTATGTAATCGTGCCTTGTTACATAGCCCAAAAAGTCTATACCCCGCGATTCAACCGGAAAAATCTGATGGTTATCCTTGATTGCAAGGTGAAGTCTTTTTTCAGTAAACTCCTTTATATGTTCGAAGAGCAAATGCAGTTCTTCCTTTGATGCGGACAATATTACGATGTCGTCGCAGTACCGGAAATAGTATTTCACTTTCAGTTCATTTTTTGCATGCAGGTCCAATCCGGACAAATAAAAGTTTCCCAATAACTGAGATGAATGATAGCCTATCGGAATGCCCGTTGGCGACTTGTAGCTTTCAAGAATGCGTGAAAGTGTATTTAACATGCGCACGTCCTTTATCCTGGATTTAAGCATATCAATCATTACGGATTTGTCCACGACGGATAAAACTTTCGGATGTCCGTTTTCAGGCAATATGCCGTACCCTGTACATCTTTCAAAGCCGTTTTAATTCTGTTTAAACCGTCATGTATGCCTCTGCCCGGCAATGAAGCGTAAGTATCGCGTATAAACAGATTGCGAAACACTTTATCATACAATACATCCATGATGGCGTGAAGTGCGATCCGGTCTTTGAAATTGAGGGACTGGATAATCCGTTCCTTCCCGGATTCATTGACGGTAAATTCACGGTATCCGGCAGGAGTATATACATCCCGTTGTATCTCACCGGCAAGGTTGCGGAGGATAGCCGCCTTATTTCTTTGGTCGTAGCGTGTCACAAAAGTATTTCGCTTTCCCTGCATAACCGCGTCAAAGGCATTCGACAAATTATCCTCCGCAATAACTGATTCAACCAAGAAACCATATCTTTTCATCTAATAACCGCTTTCAGAAACTGCGTGCTTCGAGACTGAACCTACCACACGATTTTTCATTTGTTGTTTTTTGCCAAGAGGCAGGGCGCATCTCCCTCGAGACTGTTCGGCACGCGTACCGTTTAGCGTCGAATAAAAAAACTTTTTTTCGGTATTGTTAAATTAACATAGAATCATATCTTTGTCGGTTAATAAAAAAAGACAGCATCATGGATTGTCCAAAATGTAGGATTGTTCATAAAAGCAAAGACGGTGTAGTGTCCGGACGTCAGCGTTACTTGTGCAAGCAGTGCGGTTATCATTACACGGTAGTTCGTAAATCAGATGTAAAGTCAGCAGAGGTTCGTCGCATGGCATTGGAAATGTATCTTGAAGGTTTAGGATT
>LBCX01000475.1 GCA_001657575.1 Bacteroidales bacterium Barb4 | reverse complement strand
GGGTATGCGGGAACGGGGAAGACTTCCCTGACGGGTGCTTTGGTGAAAACCCTTGGCGAACTGGCGCAAAAAACTGTTCTCCTCGCTCCTACGGGCAGAGCCGCCAAGGTCTTTTCCGGCTATGCGGGGCAAAAGGCATT
This sequence comes from Bacteroidales bacterium Barb4, assembly GCA_001657575.1. Taxonomy (GTDB): domain Bacteria; phylum Bacteroidota; class Bacteroidia; order Bacteroidales; family Tannerellaceae; genus Barb7. Next base: position 1,224 of record LBCX01000475.1, on the reverse strand, counting down.
CACTATCCATAAAAAGATTTACCGCCAGAAGGCGTTCTCGCACGAAGCAACGAACTTCCAACCTGCCGAGAACCTGCATAAGGACACTCTCTTCATTGTGGATGAGGCTTCCATGATTGCCAACAGCGGGCAGGATTCGTTTGTGTTCGGCACGGGTTGCCTGCTGGACGACCTGATTCAGTACGTCTATTCGGGGGAAAACTGCCGCCTGATACTGATGGGCGACACTGCTCAGTTGCCTCCCGTCGGGCAAACGGAAAGTCCGGCACTCAGTCCCGATGCCCTGCGCGGCTATGGTCTGTCCGTGCAGGAAATAATCCTTACCCAAATCGTCCGCCAAGCGGAAGGCTCCGGCATACTCTTCAACGCTACCCGTCTGCGTGAGGCTCTGCGCACCCGTAGCGTGGAGATTTTCCCAACCCTCTTTCTGAAAGGTTTTGCCGATATATATAAGGTAAGCGGTGATGAGCTGATAGAAGAAATCACTTCCGCCTACAGCCGCGACGGCATTGAAGAAACGATGATTGTCACGCGCAGCAACAAGCGGGCGGTCATCTATAACAACGGCATCCGCAACCGCATTCTCTACCGTGAAGAGGAATTGTCGGCAGGCGACCGTCTGATGGTGGCGAAAAACAACTACTCTCTCTGTGGCGGCGACCCGAAAGAGGCGGACTTTATTGCCAACGGCGAGATTATCCAAGTGCTGCGCGTTCGCCGAACGACTGAGCTGTACGGCTTCCGCTTTGCCGATGTTACCGTCCGTTTCTCCGACTATGAAACAGAGGCTGACGTTAAAATATTGCTCGACACTCTGCAAAGCGAAACCGCCGCCCTTCCCAAAGCACTGAGCGATAAACTCTTCTTTGCCATTTTGGAAGACTACGCCGATGTACCCGGCAAAGCCGCCAAGATGCGCATGATAAAGGCAGACCCTCACTACAACGTTGTCCAAGTCAAATATGCCTACGCCGTCACCTGTCACAAAGCGCAGGGCGGACAGTGGACAAACGTATTCCTTGACATAGGCTATATTACCGAAGAGATGCTCGGCGAGGACTTCTACCGCTGGCTCTACACTGCTTTCACACGTGCTTCCTGCCGCCTCTACTTGGTCAATCTTCCCAAAGAGTTTGAGGGGTAAGGGTTATGGGATGGCAACGGTAAAGGAGTCCTGAAAGGACACCCGATTTCAGCCCCACATGGAGCGGAGCGGAATGTGGG
>LBCX01000150.1 GCA_001657575.1 Bacteroidales bacterium Barb4 | reverse complement strand
GGGTATCCTGAAAGGATGACAGAATGTATATGTGTTGCATTGTAACCGTGTAATTGATATCGTTCTTTCAGAACTCCCTGATGATGTTGTTCCTAACCCCACATTCCGCTACGCTGCATGTGGGGCTGAAATCCGGCGTCCTTTCAGGACTCTCTTGTCGGCACCATCCCCAAACCCCACATTCCGCTTCGCTGCATGTGGGGCTGAAATCTTTAGCCTCTTCGGGGCATTTGCGTAACATCGGTAACTACTATTTTTCAACTGTAAAGCTGGATATAGTCACCCTTTTTTTATCGGTCACATCTGCTTGCGTAAACAGAGCCATAGCACGATAAGAATGGCTGTCGTTAAAATTACTATCACAAATGTTGTTACAAGCAAATTCCCGTCAGTTGTCCCCCGAAGAAGCTTTGCCAAAAATGCACTCATTATAACCGCCATGAGAACTAACTTCCCCAGTGCTGTCAATGCTTTTGATCCAGTCTTTGAATCCATTCTAACTACATTTCAATTCAACACGAAAGATTTATCATTGCTCAAACAGCCGCTTCTCCGCTAGTACCTCATACTGTATTAGTCTGCGCCGGCAACGACAGGCATTCCGCCAGCATAACAAGTAAAAACAGAATCTTCTTCATGGGGCGAATGATTAACGTTTAGCGATTAACATTCAACTTTCCGTGACAGTGTTTATATTTCTTCCCGCTCCCGCAATAACACAAACTATCATTATCCTGAATACCTTCCGACAAATCATCGGGTGTCAGTGGATTGTCTTTCGGGTCTATATCAAACCAAGCAGGGCGACAATCTCAAAGTTTACCTGGTGTCAGTGGATTGTCTTTCGGGTCTATATCAAACAGGATATTAAAAAAATCTCTCCTCTTCATCCCCAAACTCCGAAGCGCATTCATATTTCTCATGTCCGCCAGAGGTTTTTATATGCTTGCATCCTGCTTTTTTCAAAAACAACCGATAATCATCAAGGGATACATTTTTCAGTTTGATTGACATTATCAGATCATTTCCGGAAAACATACCTCCTTGCTGTATTCGGTATATTTCTTGTTTTGAGTAATATCGCGCAACGCCTCGTTTTTCTCCATCATATAGGCACGTGAGGGAGCTTTTATTTGCCGCTGGCTTTTCCCTTTGATCTGCCAGCCGTGTTCCTGCAAATCTTTGTATAAAGTTCCTTTATTCATCCAATAGTTAATATTCTCGTCCAATATGCTTTCAAATGCCTTTTTGGCGGCATCTTCGGTGTTTTCATAAGCCGACAAGTCCAACGCGGGGCAATAGACCACATATATTTCGTCTTCTTGAAAAATGTACATATCAACACGAAAGAGAATATTCTTTCTCCCGCTCCGATGCAAGGATATAAAATTAAGATTTGTCATTGCTCAAACAGCCTTTTCTCCGCCAGCCCCTCATACTTCGTCCCTTTCCGTCCGTAGTTGGCATACGGGCAGATGCTGATGCCCCCGCGCGGCGTGAAGATGCCCTTCACTTCAATATACTTCGGATCCATCAGCCGGATAAGGTCTTTCATAATCACATTGACACAATCCTCATGGAAGCTCCCGTGCGTGCGAAAGCTGAACAGATACAGCTTCAAGCTCTTGCTTTCCACCATCTTCACGTCCGGTATGTAATCAATGTGTATTGTCGCAAAATCCGGCTGTCCCGTAATCGGACACAATGCCGTAAACTCCGGGCAGTTCAAACGCACCCAGTAATCATTCTCCGGATGTTTGTTGGTAAAAGCCTCCAAGGCTTCGGGGGCATAATCTTGCCGGTAAACGGTTTCGCCTCCCAGCGATTGCAATTCCTTTTTCATTGCCTTATTGTACGATTATTTTGCCGCTGTAGTTCTTCCCGTTTACAATATAAATGCCGGAAGATAGATCAACAGGATAGGGACTGTCGCCCGTAAATTGAGCCGCCTTTTTCCCTGACAGGGAAGTTACCGTAATTAAACCCTCATATCCCGTCACATGAAGAAGATTATCCCTGTAAAATACATTTATTCCTTCCGCAATGTTTTCTATACTTTGAGTATCCCCTGTGATTCCTTTGAATTTAAATTTTGCGGTATAAACTCTTGGCGTCTGTTCTGTCAGTATAAAAGTATAATTGGCATCCCGGCTGATAAACTCATTACTTTCATTTACCCATGAATCGAAAAAGCAATTCTGATATGGCGAAGCTTTCAGTTTGACTTCCGCCCCTAATTCATATTCCTTATTTCCGGTTACCCGCCCGCCTTCCGTAGCAAATACATTTATATAAACAGGTACTTGTATTTCCCCCCCCATTTCCTCTTTTATAAAAGCAACCTGTATTATTGTATTTTCTGTAATATTAAATTTATATTCATGCGTTGAAATAGCATATATCCTGCTGTTTATTATCAGCATAAATCTATAACCTCTGTTGGGTGTTATGGATAAAGTAACCTCTTCGCCATTTGCATGAAGACCGCCGCCTGTTACCGTACCCTTTGTTTCATCAAAAACCAGCGTTGCATAAAAAAGCGTTCCGTTTTCATTTCCGCCTTCCCCACTGCTTTTAATAAAATTGGCTTTAACGGTTAATTCTTGCGACACTTTTAATTCCCACGGGTTTTCTGTTTGAATAATATTTCCGGCAGCATCTGTCCAGTGTAAAAACTTATACCCATAGTTCGGCGAAGCATTTAAGATGACTGTAGCCCTCATAGCACTTTTAATTACGGACGCTCCTGCATTTACCGCTCCGTTTTCATCATACAATATATGTATATCAACAGGAATAAAGGATTTCTGTATGATAAATCCCTGCCATTTTTCACCGTAATTATTCTCAGCTTCCTGAGGAACATAAACAAAACTATTCGTAATTCCATAAAATGCACTGTTATCTACCGTCAATTCTTCCGGATTTGAATGACCCAGCTGAATTTCCTTTAAATTCACGCAACCGCTGAAAGCCTGTGCTTCAATAGTACTGACTGATTTTGGAATTACTATACTTTTCAACGCTTTGGCATTAGAAAGAAGCCCGCTATGGATAACCTCTAACTTTTCGGGAAGTGTTATTGATGTTAAGGAATTACATTCGGAAAAAGCCCGATCGCCAATATTTGCCACATGTATTTCTGCCGTAACAATATGATTGTTTCCGAGAAAAGCGTAGGCTCCAATATTTCTTACTCTAAAAGATATTCCGTTATAAAGAATAGCCTCCGGTATGACGAGGTGATCATCTCCATTATATGTTTGATTATTCCCTACAGATACAGTAAAAAATTCAAAACTAATCTCGTAAACAATGCCATCAATAACAATCTTTTCTGATTTTTCAATAAGGAATCCCTGCCATGTTGCATTATAATTATTTACAGCTTCATCCGGTACATGAACAATACAGTCGGAAGGTACATTTGCAAAAGCTTTATTTTCCACTGCCAGCAGGTCAGGTTCTGCATGTTCAAGATAAATATCATCTATTCTGATACAATTGGAAAAAGCTTCCGACTTGATATTCTTTACACTGTTCGGAATGAAAAGGGAAACAACAGCAGAACAATTGGTAAAAGCCATACTGCCGATTGTCTCTAATCCTTTCGGAATGAAAAGGGAAACAATAGACTGACAATTAGCAAAAGCCATACTGCCGATTGTCTGTAATCCTTCATGCAAAATCACGGATTCCAGATGAGAACAATTATAAAAGCAAGAGCGTTCAATCGTTACTATAAATTGTGGTATATCTATGGAACTTAATGAAGTACAACCCAGGAAAGCATCTTCCGGAAGAGTTTTTAAGCCATCCGACAGTCTTATCAATTCTAAATTTACACAACGTGAAAAACACCCTGCTCCAATCGTTTCTACGGAATGTGGCATTTTAAACTCTTTCATTGCGCAATCACCAAAAGCGTTACTGCCGATAGTTTTTAACTCCGCTCCTTGAAAACTTACAACTCCCAAAAGACAATTTTGAAAACACTCGTCTCCTATGCTTTCTACCGAACTTGGTATATCTATTGATTTTAACGATCCACAATTCCGAAAAACTCTATAGGAAAGAGTCTTTAAGCCATCCGATAACCATACTTCTGTTAATTTTGTACAATCCAAAAAGCACTCTGTACCAATCGTTTCTACAGATTTTGGTATAACTGCCGATATTATGGGAATACCAATAAAAGCGGCATTGCCAATCGCTTTCAAACCCTCATGTAAACTTACGATTTCTACAGAAGTATTTTGAAAACATCTGTCTCCTATTGTTTCTACCCGACTCGGTATATCTATTAATTTTAATGAAGTACAATTTTCAAAAGTTCTTTCCTGAAGAGTTTTTAAAGAATAAGGCAACAATACGGATACTAAATTTGTACAACCCGAAAAACACCTACTTCCTATGTTTTCCACAGACCTCGGTATATCTATTGATTTTAACGAAACGCAATCTTGAAAAGCTTCTTCACCAAAAGTTATTAAACTGGCCGGCAACTTTATTAACGTTAAACTTGTACAACCCAAAAAAAATCTGTCTCCTATGCTTTCTAAAGAACCCTTGATATCTATTGATGCTAAACCTGTACAACCCGAGAAACACCCTGCATAAATCTCTTCTACAGATTTTGGTATCACTATTGATTTTAACGAAGTACAATTCCGGAAAGATTCCTTTATTATTTCTATACCTTCAGGCAAATTTACGGAAATTAAATTGGCATTATCTGTAAAACAATTTGAACTTATTAAAGTTGTTTTGTATATATAATTAAAATTATCATCAATAAATGTACCCGGAATTATTATATCGGTTCCATCACTGCCTGTTAAATCATTTCTCATTAATTCAGCAGTATAATCAATAGAGTTTAGTTTGTATTTTAAACCATTACTAACATATTCAGCAAGTTCAGCCGGCTTTCTTATATTCCCCCCATAAAAATAAAGCGGATATAAATATATTCCATATTGAGGAGGATAGATATCCATTGACTGAAAAATCATGGGAGGGAATTTTAATCTGTCTAATTCTTTTTGAGTACTCCAAGTCACATAAATCTTCTTGATTGAAGTGCTGACAAATGCATTTTTATCTATAACTTCAATACTCTTTGGAATTGTCAGTTCGCTCAATGATGTACACCCCGCAAACAGTTCTGCCGGATACGTTTTAAAATTGGGATTATTTGGCAGTGATACTTCTATTAAACTGGTACAATTTCGAAAGACGCCTATATCGATGGTATCAATATTATCCGGCAGCTTTATTTTTTTTAATGATATGCAACCATTGAATAAGTTTTCCGCCAGTTTATTATAAATCTTTGAAAATACTACATCTGTCAATTCTTCACAGTATTGGAATGCCTCCTCTTGCAACTCTCCTCTTACCCTTGTAATTATAGTCTTCTCTATATAAGTATCATCGAATATCTTTATTACCTCATAATACGCATCCTTCTCATCCATATCTATCACATTTCCATTTTTATCATAATAAATAAAATAATCACCACTCGGATCAATATAAATAGAACCAACCGGAATCCTAATTCTCAATAGACGCGGATCGGCAAAAAAACCTCCTGCATTACTTAAATCTGCTTTTTCTATTCCGGAACCTTGAAAACAACGACATCCAAAATGCCTGACATTTCCTAAATCAAATTCTTTTAAAGATGAACTATACATAAAAGCAAACGACTTAATTTCTTCTAAATGAATATCTGCTATAACCTTTTTTAATGCTGTTGCCCCAAAAAATGAATACTCCCCGATAGATTGAACCCTTTCTAATGTGAGGCTTTCCAAGTTTATACACTGCTCAAACGCATAATCACTGATATGCCGTATTCCTTGAATCGTTACGAATCTTAAATCAGGGTTACCTCGAAACGCTCTCGGAGATATGCTATCTACATGTATAATCGTGTCTCCAACTGTAATTTTATCAGGGATAATTAAAGACAAAAGATAGCTGTCGCAACCCGTTACCACAGCATAATTATTCTCCATGATTTTCAACACTTCATAATTCACCCCCCCTTTATTAAGGGGGTAACTTTTACAATAAAATGAACAATAAATTAATCCTATGCAAATTAACGTTCTTCTCATGGCTTTAAATGTATATCCGTTTCCACTTGTTTTGACGACAAAAGTAGAAAAATGCAGGAGAAAATCATTACAAACACAAAAAATCAAAGCAAGACAGGCTGGCAGGGCAAACACATTTGCAAAGGTGCAGAATCTTGTGTCTCTACTGTTTTTGGGCGGCAAAATACACTGGGGATTCATAGAAAAGCGGCTTAAACAAGAGGATTTAAGGTATGTAATATTTCAAAACATAAGTATGCAACAAATCCGTCTCCCAATTGTCGGGGCACAAAAATAAAGGGTATTGCTAATTAAGTACATGAATCGTCCCGTTTCGATAATGCTTTAATAATAAAACAGACCGTTCCAACATTTCTACTTTCCTGAAATAGCATTTTGACTTTCTTCTCATCCTTTAATCGCTTGCTATCCGGTGCATGTTGCGGTGTTTTATTTTGTTCCAGAATTTTTCGGCTGTTTTCCGGCTTCTGTCTCCGATAACAAAATCGAGGAATAGTTTCTCCGTTCTGTCGATGGCAATCCAAATTCACCAGCAGTTTTTTTGAACCTGTATAAGTGTACATTTCATCAACTTCTGCTATCGCTGTTTCTTTGCTTTCCAAATTAAGTTTCGGTACTTCCACTTACTCCTAAAAGTCTTCCTGTTGAACGAAAGCCTGATCCTTCAAGATACAAACAAAGAGCCTGCTTTTTCATTGATTCAGGTTTGGACGTCGACTTTATAATTACAACCGCATTCTTTGCATTTATATCGTTGCCAGCCTTTGGAGAAACCGGCTTTTATCTTTTTCTCGTTGCTTCATTTGGGACAATTCATACGCTTTTCCGGCAAATATGGGAAAATGTACTTGATTAGCAATGCTTAACAGGATGTTCCCCTTGCCCAAAATAAAAAGAGGAGCCGGTTCAAATGAACCAGACTCCTCTTCCTGCCTTGCATTTTCATGCTCTCTTTCTCTTGTACTTTCAGTACGAATCTTCTTCCGTGCTGATTGTCTGTCAAAAACGGCGGCTACCTACTCTCCCACATTGCGTGCAGTACCATCGGCGTAACGGGGCTTAACTTCTCTGTTCGGAAAGGGAAGAGGTGGAACCCCCGTGCCGTAACCGCCTTAATATCTTTTCGTGTCTTCTTTTTTAAGACTTGCGGACTTTTCAATAAAGCAGACGAATCAAAACA
>LBCX01000149.1 GCA_001657575.1 Bacteroidales bacterium Barb4 | reverse complement strand
CACCGTGCCGGACGGGTCGCTGACGGAGGTCATCACATTCTTGGGGCTGTATTCGGTGGCTTTCCACGTTGTGGCGACTGTTACGGTGGTTTTACGACCGTCGTACTCCGTTTTCGTTACGCTGCCCTCCGGGGTGATGCCCCTGACGGGGCGGTCGTATTTGTCGTAGATGAGGGAGTCGAAGAGGAGGGTTGTTGATTTATTTGCTTCCTGCGCACGAGTGGAGGAAATGCCAAAACCAAACAGACTGCAGAAAGCGATGGCTTTTAGAAGAATTTTCACAAGTATCTTTTAACGTGAGTTTGATATAAAAAGCAGAAAATAAATTGTGGACAAAGAAAGCAGATATTATCATTTGTACCAATGATACGATATGCAGTTTTACAACAATTTTTACAGCATGTGTTTCCAATATTGCGAATATATTAACTTCGCCGCCATAAACAAGCCCTTTTCTACTTACTACTTGACTACTTAATATGGCACTATTCTCCTTTTACAACGTCCGCAAGCCGCGACAGTTTGAACACAAACCCATCTACTGGGATCCCCACAAGGAAGAGATGGAGAACCGCGTCCGCCGCATACGGCGGGAGATGGGTTTGGAAGAAACACCGGAAACCTACAAGCCGCAAATCAAAGGGACTTTCATCGAAGGCACTTCTCACCTGAAAAGGAATGTATCCAAAGGGTACAACGTGCGGTCGCGCGGCTACAGGAACGTGAAGCTGCTGACCGTTCTGGCTGTCCTGCTGTTCCTGTTTTGGGCACTCTTCTTCAAATGAGCGATATTATACATCTGCTGCCCGACAGCATTGCCAATCAGATTGCCGCGGGTGAGGTGATTCAGCGGCCTGCGTCTGTTGTCAAGGAATTGATGGAGAACGCCATTGATGCGGGGGCTTCTGCTGTCCGCGTGAATATAAAGGACGCCGGAAGGACGCTGATTCAGGTGATTGACGACGGGAAAGGGATGTCGGAGACGGATGCGCGGATGGCTTTCGAGCGTCATGCCACCTCCAAGATAGCGGCAGCAGCCGACCTTTTCACACTGCAAACGATGGGGTTTCGGGGGGAGGCGCTGGCTTCCGTTGCCGCTGTGGCGCATGTGGAGTTGCGCACCCGTTTGCGGGGAGCGGAGTTGGGTGTGCGGCTTGTCATTGCCGGCTCGACGGTGCAGGAGTCTGTTTGCGATGCCTGTGCCGAAGGGAGTATCTTCTCGGTGAAGAACCTGTTTTTTAATGTTCCCGCCCGCCGCAGGTTTTTGAAGTCAAATGAAACGGAGTTCCGCAACATTGCGCAGGAGTTTGAGCGTATTGCGCTGGTGAACTGCCACACAAGCCTGTCGCTCTATCATCAGGATACGGAGGTGCTGAACCTTCCCGCCGCCGGTTGCCGTCAGCGCATTGCGGACGTGTTCGGCAAGGCACTGAACGCCAAACTGCTTCCCGTAGAGGCACAAAGTTCGTTAGTCACGCTCTCCGGCTTTGTCGGTCGTCCCGACTCGGTGCGCAAGCGGGGTGCGTTGCAGTATTTTTTTGTGAACGGGCGTTACATGCGCCATCCGTATTTCCACCGCGCGGTGATGCAGGCTTACGGGCAGCTGATACCTGCGGGTGAAATGCCGAACTACTTTATCTACTTTTTGCTCGACCCTGCCGCCATTGATGTCAATATACACCCTGCAAAGACAGAGATAAAGTTTGAAAATGAACAGCCTGTCTGGCAAATCCTCATGGCTGCCGTGCGGGAGACGCTGGCGAAATCAAGTGCCGTCCCCTCCATTGATTTTAATCGGGAAGATGCCATTGACATACCGGTTTACCGGACTTCCCCCGATAATCATCAGGGCATCGCTCCTCCTGCCGTACAGGTGAATACGGCATACAATCCTTTCCGCCCGTCCGGCGGCGGCTTTCACAAACGGCAGGATTTTGACTGGGAAAAACTGTACAGGGGCTTTGAGGAAGACAGCCCGCCTCCCCCTGCGGAGGACAATCTGTTTGAGGAAGAAGCCGGGCTTTCCTTTCAATATAAGGGTCGCTATCTGATTACTCCCCTCAAATCGGGATTAGTCCTGATTGACCAGCACCGTGCGCACGTGCGCATCCTCTACGATCAATATCTTTCGCATATCAACAATCGGAAAGGAGCATCCCAGCAGGTACTTTTCCCCGAAACAGTAGAGTTCAGTCCGGCGGAAGCCGCCATAATCCCCGCCCTGTCGGACGACTTGCGTTACATCGGTTTCGACCTCAGTCCGCTGGATAAAGGGAGCTGCACCATTAACGGTCTCCCCCCCGAAGCGGAAAACCTCAACCCCGCCGCCCTGCTCAAAGAAATGGTATCGCTTGCGGCGGAAACCGGTTGCGAAGTGCTCAAAGAAATCCGCCATGCGCTGGCTCTCTCCCTCGCCAAAGCCGCCGCCATCCCTTACGGCAAGGTTCTTTCGACGGAAGAACGCGAACATCTTGCCGCCGCCCTCTTCGCCTCCTCCGATGCCAACCTGTCGCCCGACGGCAAAACCATTCTCACCATCCTCACGGACGAAGAGCTGGAAAGGCGGTTCAACTAATCCTCACCCCTTTATCAGGTTCATAAACTCCTCCCGCGTCTGTGTCTGCCGGAAGAAGCCGGTGAAGTCGGAAGTGGTCGTAAGGGAATTTTGCTTCTCCACGCCGCGCATCTGCATACACATGTGCTGGGCTTCGACGACTACCATCACACCCAGCGGGTTGAGTGTCTGTTGGATGCAATCCTTAATCTGCATCGTCAATCGCTCCTGTATTTGCAGGCGGCGGGCGAAAATATCAATGACGCGGGGTATCTTACTCAGTCCCGTAATGTAGTTTTTGGGAATATAAGCCACATGAATCTTGCCGAAGAAAGGCAGCAGATGATGCTCGCAGAGCGAAAAGAAATCAATATCCTTTACAATCACCATTTGCTTGTAGCCCTCCTCCCGAAACATGGCGGAACGGAGGACGGCTTCGGGGTCTTCATCATAGCCTTTGACAAGGAATTGCATGGCTTTGGCAACCCGTTCGGGCGTTTTGAGCAGTCCCTCGCGGGCAGTATCCTCGCCCAGCAGTTCGATGATTCGTTTGTAGCAGGCGACCAACTCCTCATTGGCTTGGATGGCAGCTTCGGCTGTTTTCGGCATACTGTACGGGGGTTCAGTGAAGCGGTATTCTAATCTCTTCTTTCACAATATACATCTCTTTCCCGTATGTGGGGAAGGCTTCCGTCAGGCGGCGCAGCAAGCGGTCGGCTTCTTCGGAGGTGCGGAAATCGCCGACACGCAGTTTCCAGAAAGGAGCCATATAGGAGACATAGGTTGATACATCGGGGAACAGGATCCTGATTTCCCGTTCCTTTTCAAAGGCTTCCTCTTTCGACATGCGCTGGTTGTTGCCGGAGAACACTTGTGTCCGGTAGCCCGGCAGTTTCAGAAATGCCTCATCATCGTTCTTCTCCACATTCTCCCCGTGCCGGCGGGAGCCCACCAAAGCGCGGACTAATGCCGGCTGCCGGATTACCACATTCCCTTTTCCCCGCTCCGACTTTTCAAGGGAATCGAAAATGGTTTGTATGACCTCCGCCCCTTCCTGTGCGGACAAGCGGGAAGTAATACTTAATAAAAGGAATAAGAATACAAACGATTTCATGCTGCTTATTTTTCAATATCGGGGAATTTCACCACGGAGACACGGAGAACACGGAGGAAAATATAAGTAAAATCATGTATCCTCCGTGTTCTCCGTGTCTCCGTGGTGAAATATCCCCGTAGTATCATTCATTGATACGGACGGGCAGGGACTGCAAGGCTTTGTCGGCTGATGAGCCGCCGTACAATACCACGTAGTTGCCCGGACGTACTGCCATCGTCTGTGTCTGGTCGTCAAACGATTGGAAGGCTTTCGGCTCCAATTGGAGGGTGACTTGCCGGGTTTCGCCGGCTTTCACGTGGATGCGCTTGAAGGCTTTCAGTGCCTTGACGGGTTCTTTCGGCAGGTCGGGGTATTTGATATAGACTTGGGCTACCTCATCGCCGTCCGTGCTGCCGGTGTTGGCTATGTCGAAGGTGAGAGTCACCGGCTGGTCTTTCGTTACGGCTTCCTGGGAGAGTTTCGCGTTGCGGTAGGCAAAGGTGGTGTAGCTCAGCCCGTAGCCGAAGGGGTACAGGGGTTCCTGCGTCATGTAGCGGTAGGTGCGTCCTGCCATGCCGTAGTCTTGGAAGTCGGGCAGCTGGTCGATGGATTTGTAGAAGGTGACGGGCAGGCGTCCGGCAGGGTTGTAATCGCCGAACAGCACGTCGGCAACAGCCGTCCCCGCTTCCTGTCCGCCGTACCAAGCGTTCAGGATGGCATCAATATGCGCGTCTTCCCAGTTCAAAGCCAAGGCACTGCCCGTGCAAACCACGTGTACGACCGGCTTGCCCGTTGCCTTTAACGCCTGTATCATTTCCTTTTGCACTTTCGGCACTTCAATGTTCGTGCGGTCGCCCTTGCGGAAACCGTCTGTCTCAACGGGCATCTCCTCGCCTTCCAAACGCGGGGAGATACCGCCGACAAAGACAATCACATCGGCATCTTTCACCTTTGCGGCAGTCGCCGCATAATCTGTCGGAATGCTGACATCCACATGGTCGCAACCCAACTCATACATCACTTCCGCATCGGGCACTTTCCGGCGGATACCTTCCAGAATAGTAACCGTTTGGGAAGGGAAACCGTTATAGTTCGCCCACAACATCGTGGAGTCCGCCGCATTCGGGCCGACAACGGCTATCTTCCTTATCTCCTTGCTCAACGGCAACGTATGATCCTTATTCTTTAACAGCACGATACTCTTGCGAGCCATCTCCAACGATTGCGCCACATGTTCGGGACTTTCCACCACATTGTACGGAATTTGTGCATAAGGCACACGGTCGTCCGGGTCAAACATCCCCAACTCAAACCGCCCCCTGAACAAACGCCGCAACGATACATCCAAATCCGCCTCCGTAATCTTCCCGCTCTCCAACGCCTCTTTCAGCGCATTGTAGCTGCTGCCACATTCCAAGTCCGTACCCGTCAGTACTGCATCAGCCGAAGCTGAAGCCGCATCCGAATGCGTCCCGTGCCGCCCTTCCCGCCAGAAGTCGTCAATTGCCCCGCAGTCCGAGAGAATGATTTCATCATATCCCCATGTATTCCGCAGAATATCAATCAGCAATTTATCACTGTTGCAACAGGGAGCATCCTCAAAACGGTTATAGGCACACATCACCTCCTGCACATCGCCCTTGGTCACCAAAGCCTCGAAAGCCGGCAGGTAGGTAGTCCACAAATCGCGCGGTGTAGCTTCGGCATTGTACTCGTGCCTGTTCCATTCCGGCCCGCTGTGCACGGCATAATGCTTGGCACAGGCATGAGTCTTGAAATAGTTTGGGTCATCGCCCTGCAAACCTCTGACTACCGACAAGCCCATCCGTTCCGTCAGGAAAGGGTCTTCGCCGTAGGTCTCCATTCCCCGCCCCCAGCGCGGGTCGCGGAAGATGTTGATATTCGGCGTCCAGAAAGTCAAGCCCTTGTAGCGGTCATATTCGCCGTCCCGCTGATATTGGTGGTACTTGGCACGCGCCTCATCGCTCACCATCGTAAACGTTTCCAGCAAAGCCTCTTCATCAAAAGTAGCCGCCATGGCAATGGATTGCGGGAATACCGTGGCACGTCCGGCACGGGCAACGCCATGCAATGCCTCATTCCACCAGTCGTATTCCGGAATGCCCAGCCGCTCGACAGCCGGCGTTGTATTCATCATCTGCCCGATCTTCTCCTCCGGCGTCAGCAGACCAAGCAAATTGTCAATGCGTTCTTCCAAAGGAAGATCCGGATTTCTGAAAGGATAATCCGCCGTCTTCTCACTGCAAGCCGTTGTCAGACACAAAGCCAAAGCGGCAAACGCAAACTGTTTCATTTTCATATTTACATCAATCCTGTAAAGTCTGTGAAAAACTGTATCCATAAAGCCCGCAAAGCTATACCATTCCAAAACATCCGCATCAAAAATCAAATGGTTTTTCATATACCCATAAAAAACGTAGTAAACCCCTGCTTGGGATTATTTCAAGTCCCCTTCTTTTCTTTTTGGATTTCAAACACAAGGATATGAAAAAGTATATTGCAGGTATTGACATCAGTAAGGAAAAGCTTGATCTGTGTTTTATTCAGGAAGAAAAGACGCTCAGAAACTAAATATTATACCGATTAGTATAGTATAGATTTTTTCGTACAATTGCAAAAAAAACCGCATTGGAATACAGGAAGATAAAAAATAATGAACCGCAACTTCTGAGTTTAACAGGGTTACCGTTAAAAAAACTTGAGGAACTGAGCAAAGAGTTTTCCATTGAATTTTCATCCCATGCCTCATCCCGCACCTTCGAGGGAAAACCGGGAATGAGACTGTACAAACCCGGAAAAACCGGCAGTTTGCCTGCTATGGAAGACAAGCTGTTTTTCATTTTGGTTTTTATGAAAACCAGTCCCCTGCAACAGCATCATGCGGCAGGTTTTGGAATAACTCAACCTGAAGCCAATATGTTTATTCACCTGTTCGTACCGCCATTAAGAAAAACGCTTAAACGTCCGGGAGAAATGCCTCAAGGAAAAAGTATTTACCTGGAAGATATATTGAAAAATTGTGCCGACGTATTGCCTGACGGTACGGAACGTCCCGTACAAAGACCTTCAGATCATCAAACGGCCGATGAATATTACAGCGGTAAAAAAAACGCACAGCGTAAAGAATAACATGTTGCTTCTACCGGACTTGCGTGTCGTTTGGCCAAGTCAAACACAGAAGGAAAGATACATGACAAACCTGTTTGTGACAGAGAGAACCTTCGGTTTCCTGCAGGTATCCGCTTATGGCAGGATGGTGGATTTTTAGGATATAAACCTGAAAATGTAATAATTAGGATGCCTGATCGAAAACCGGGAGGAAAAGAATTGTCTGAAGTTCAAAAGCAACAAAATAAAGAAATCAGCTCTTTTAGAGTCAAGGTTGAACATGCTGTCGGACGGGTTAAAATCTTCCGTATTGTTAAAGAACGCTATCGGTGCCATAAACTTTTTTTCGATGATTTAGTTTTGGAAACAGCTTGTGGAATACATAATCTTAAATTATCGTGTCAGTAATATATTAATCGGTATAATGTCTAATGTCTAAATTTCATCAACTAATTATTCTATTGATCATCAGATTGATGAATGACAGATATATCATTGCTTGGCTTGAAGGTGTGGTATAGCGGCTTTCGTAATCTTTG